>NZ_JARFPL010000050.1:0-13871 GCF_029167205.1 Candidatus Methanocrinis alkalitolerans | reverse complement strand
TGGAAGAGTTCTTATCTCCATAGATGCTACCCCTAAAAAAACGCATATAACGGGATATTTAATAAATCTTTGCTATAAATTATAGGGAAAATGTTTGGAAATTAGACCGTTAGTGCGGAACGACGGGTTAATGCGAAATGCCGGATCGATCATCGACGAAGCGATTGAGATTCTTACCATAGCCGAATAAAATAGTGTTGAAAAAATGGTGAATGGGAGGAGGATAGCTGCAAAATCCTCCTCTTCTTCTCCTCGATCCTTGGTGGTATAGGCCTGAGGACCGCATTACATCGGTCCAGGCCTTGCCTATTTCTTAACTACTTATGCAACTCTGGTACGCAGTGATGTAGCTATTGTACAAGCTCGTATTTCCGACGCAGTTGTAGTACAATGCCATGAAGTAGTAGTAGTAGCAGAGGTAGCTCTTGTTACCGCTTGTCTGATACAGGCAGTAGTAGTACTGTGCCAGGTAGTAGTAGTAGTAGCAGAGGTAGCTCTTGTTACCGCTTGTCTGATACAGGCAGTTGTTGTACTGTGCCAGGTAGTAGTAGTAGTTGCAGAGATAACTCCTGTTATTGGTCGCCTGATACATGCAGTTGTTGTACAGTGCCAGGTAGTAGTAGTAGTTGCAGAGGTAGCTCCTGGTATTGGTCGCCTGATACATGCAGTTGTTGTACAGTGCCAGGTAGTAGTAGTAGTTGCAGAGGTAGCTCCTGTTATTGGTCGCCTGATACATGCAGTTGTTGTACAGTGCCAGGTAGTAGTAGTAGTTGCAGAGGTAGCTCCTGGTATTGGTCACCTGATACATGCAGTAGTTATACTGTGCCATGTAGTAGTAATAATAGCATAGGTAGACCCTTTTACCGCTCTGCTGATACAGGCAGTAGTAATACTGTCCCAGATAGTAGTAATAGTAGCAGAGGTATATCCTAGAGCCAGTACTATGGTATGTTTGATAATAGCTCGATGCGGCATTACTGTATTGACTGCAACCTGAGGATGATGTGATCTCCTCCATTTTAGGAGCTGCCATTGCAGCGGGACTGGTCCCGACGCCCATGGCTGGAAGCTCGGGGGCTGCTGTGCCCATCGCCGGAATTTCAGGAGCGGCCATTCCTATCCCAGGAAGATCAGGAGCGGCCATTCCCATCCCAGGAAGATCAGGAGCGGCCATTCCCATCCCAGGAAGATCAGGAGCGGCCATTCCCATCCCAGGAAGATCAGGAGCGGCCATACCAATTCCAGGAAGTTCAGGAGCGGCCATACCAATTCCAGGAAGCTCAGGAGCGGCCATACCAATTCCAGGAAGTTCTGGAGCGGCCATACCAATTCCAGAAAGTTCTGGAGCGGCCATACCAATTCCAGGAAGTTCTGGAGCGGCCATACCAATTCCAGGAAGTTCTGGAGCGGCCATACCCATTCCAGGAAGTTCTGGAGCGGCCATACCAATTCCAGGAAGTTCTGGAGCCGCCATTCCAATTCCAGGAAGTTCTGGAGCCGCCATTCCAATTCCAGGAAGTTCTGGAGCGGCCATACCCATTCCAGGAAGTTCTGGAGCGGCCATACCCATTCCAGGAAGTTCTGGAGCCGCCATACCCATTCCAGGAAGTTCTGGAGCCGCCATACCCATTCCAGGAAGTTCTGGAGCCGCCATACCCATTCCAGGAAGTTCTGGAGCCGCCATATCCATCATTTTCATCCTCGGTTCGAGGCACTCAGGACATATTCCAGGGAGTTTCTTCATCTTATCCACCTTCTAGCTATAACAATTCGTTTTGAAGCTTTGAGGGCCAGAAGTGCTGATTTCAACATCATGGCCCTCTATTGACTCAGTTTCGAGACTATGACAGATCCATCTGGCCTACTGTATGCAATTTTTGTAGGCTGTCGCATACTGCTGGTAAAGTCCCAAATACTTCTGGTCCCAGGTCGTCCTGTACAGGCAGTAGTAGTACATTGCCACATAGTAGTAGCAGTAGCAGAGATATCTCTTGTCGTCAGTCACCTTATACATGCAGCAGTAGTACGAAGCCAGGTAGTAGTAACTGTAGCAGAGGTTCTTCTGGTTATTAGTCACCTGATATGCACAACGATAGTACAAAGCCAGGTAGTAGTAATAGTAGCAGAGGTGCTTCTGGTTACCAGTCTGCTGATACATGCAGTAATAGTACTTTGCCAGGTAGTAGTAATAGTAGCAGAGGTACCTGTTGTCCCCCTCTATCTTGTAGGCTTCCAGATATTTCGAAGCGAGCTCTTTATTTTTATCGCAGCTTTCTACTCCTCCTTCTTCCGTCACAACTATCTTGGCTGGCTGGATTATTCCGGATCCGGAATGCTTATCCCATCCATCAGGACCTATGTTATTAGCTGTATTCTTCAGATCCTGTTTCACCGCGCTTTGGGTGTACGAAGATTTGTACTGTTTGAGGAGCGCAACCACACCAGCTGCGACGGGACAGGCGGCAGAAGTGCCGGTATCGCTGGTGAAGTAGCCCTTAAAGTGACTTATCGCGCAGAAGTCGGGCTTATGCTCATCCAGTGATGCAGGTCCCTGACTGCTATATCCGACCAGCTTTCCCTCGGTGTTGGCAGCCCCTACAGTCATGACCGCAGGGTGGCCGTTAGCCCCCCAGATGCTCTTGCCAGGTCCTTTATCGCCTCCGCAATTGCTGCTGGGGCATGCCTCTCCACAATTGCCAGCCGCGAATAGTACGAGTATCCCCTCGTTGATCGCCTCTTCCACCTTCTTGGTGAAGGGGTGATTGGGATTTGTCGCGTACTCCACGTCCCAGTTCTTCTGGTAGACGCCCCAGCTGTTGCTCAGAACGTGAGGGGTTCCATCCTTCTTATGCTGCTGTATTGCCCACTCATACGCTTGAATGGCGTTGGATATCAGGCCGCTCATCGTGTCGGCTGCGATCCTGAGGTCGTAGACGTTGGCTTGTGGGGCCATTCCCAAAACGTCTGTGGCACACATATTTCCGTGGTCCCATAGATCCTTCGTGCCCCAATCGGAAACAGGCCATCCTCCCGTCACATTTGGTATCTTGCCGCCGGTCACGCGACCTTGGGCGGTTATGCCGCCGTCGACCACGCCGATTACCATCCCGTTGCCCTTGTATCCCGCATCCCAGATCTTGTCAACGCCAAGATATTTGGCGACGTCGGAGATTCCTCCCTTCGCATTCCATGGTTCGCAGTCGCATGGCGGTATGGGACATGTACCGAAAGCCTCTTTGGAGGCCAATATGACGTTATCTGAGAAATCTTTTTTCTCAAAAGGGGCGATCTTGGCATCTGGCCAGACGTTTATCACGTTGGGTTGCTTCTTGAGATCCTCAATATTGTCCTTCGCTATCTCACCTCGCACAAGGACGATCTCTTCACGTTTTGCTTCCAGATCCAAAGCCATTCCCGGCTCCTTCGATGACGAGGGAACAGGCACCGGTTTATATTCTGTATCCAGCCGAAATCCCGAGACGGTCAGTCCCCCTGCCATCTGAAGAGCAAAGCCGGGTCCCTCTCCTTTCGGCATTCGTATCTCCACGATAACCTGCATAGTTTCACCTTTTCCTTTCTTCGGTGATGTTTTTGCCTCTTCAACCATATACCTACCTCCAAAATTTAAGCATTTTTATGCCAATACCCCATCTTTTGGGGTGTATCTCCGAAGCTACACATTATGGTTAAACTTCATTTCTATAACTAATAATCCCCCCTTTATAATGCTTATTTAGCTCCAAATCTTTCCTAAATCTATCAGAATTCTACACCTTGACCCCTATTTATTAGTCTGTACCAACTTGTTATTAATCCGATCTGAGCGAGTCGCGGTTGGTCTAACTCACTCTAAATCTGGATATCCGATCTCTTTCTATTTATGCATTACGCCGTTAATTGTTTAATTTGTCGTTGCCCGATCTGGCGCTTAGGTTCATAATGATGGCAAAATTCGCAATCGTGATATGGTATGTAATGAGTCGACCGCGAGGATGGAGACATGGAATGCCTTCCATTGGTCATCGGTTAAGAGAAGAATCGCGATGATTCAGCGATCTCGGTAGCAAGTTCAGTGAGGTTAGCTTGGTCAAAGAGGCTACAGCAAGTCGGTATTAAAATTGGATCAAATCTAGATAACGTATAATTTATGTGAAAATAGAGATATTGTGTAGCTTAAACTCCTTACCGATGACCTATGGAATGCCTTCTATATTTTATGATGATAACCAACCTGCAGGCGGTGAGGGAGGTTCGCTCAGTCAACGGGAACGAAGGAAATCCTGAAGACATTCTCATTGGCGGATAAAATAGGCTTGGTTCCTGACGGCGCTGGGATCGTCTGCCCCTTCCTCAGTACGCCCCTTTAGAAAGACTTCGCCCTTCCGACACCGTCTTATCGGCCGGCGACGAGGGAGGGGCGATGAACCCCGATAGAATCGAAGAGCTCGCAATCTTCCACGGGGCGAGCAAGGAGGAGATAGAGGCCCGTCTCGCCGACTTCCGGCGGGTCTGGGCCGCCGGATCGGACGAGGACCTCTTCGCCGAGCTCGCCTTCTGTCTGCTGACGCCCCAGTCCCGGGCGAGGGTCTGCTGGCCCGCCGTCGAGCGGCTACGGGGGTGCCGCCTCCTCTTCTGCGGCAGCGCTTGTGAGGTGGTGGGGGAGCTATCTAGGGTCAGGTTTGCCGAGACGAAGGCGGGGCGGATCGTCGCCGCCCGCCGCCAGTTCACTCGAAACGGCCGGCTGGCCGTCAGGGCGGTACTGGAGGGCTTCTCCGACGCATATGCGGCCCGGGAGTGGCTCGTCGGAAACGTTTCGGGGTTGGGCTACAAGGAGGCGGGCCACTTCCTGCGCAACATCGGCCTCGCGGAGGATCTCGCCATCCTCGACCGGCACATCCTGAAGAATCTTGTCGTCTTGGGCGTCATCGACGAGATCCCCAAGTCCCTCACCAAGAAGAGGTACCTGGAGATCGAGGGGAGGATGATGGAGTTCTCGCAAAAGACGGGGATCCCCATGGGCCACCTCGACCTCCTCCTCTGGTCGAAGGAGACGGGGGAGATCTTCAAGTGAAATCCTGAAGCCTCGCGCTTCCGCCCTCCTTTTCGGCATCGAGGCCCGTGGACCGGAGGGCCCGCCGGGATATCCGCCCGCCGTACCTTCTCCCTCCGGCCCTCCGGGGGACGTCCTGGCTTAGATAGTAGACGCTCCAGAGGTCGGCGGCCGCCGTCCCGGCCCCCTCCTCAGCCCCAATATGCTGCGGCTCCACCTCCTTTTCGTCTCGCTCTTCTCCTCCCTTCTCTTCCGACACCTCGCGCCCCTCCTCGCCCCCCTCGAACCTCAGATCCACGATCCTGGATATCTCCGCCAGGGTGGTGGAGAGGACGCCTCCCACCTCGTGGAGGATGTCGCCCCCGGCGTATAGGGACGACCAGGACCTCTTCTTGTCCCCGAGGACGATCATCTTTCCGGGAAACCTCCTCGCGAAGAAGTCGGCGACCTCAAACCCGACGTCGTGGTGGGGGGAGATCCTCCCCCAGAGGACCCGGTCCCCCAGGGGGGCAAGCCTGACAAATCCCCTCATCCTGCAGACCTCGCCCCGGACGGCGAGGGCCATCCTCCGGATCCTGAGGACCTGCGGGTCCGTCGATGCATCCACCTCCTCCGGCGAGAGGGTCCTCGCCCGGGCCATCAGCCGGGCGTTCGAGTCCCGGTGGGCGGCAAGAAGCCGGAGAAGATCTCCGTTCTTCATCACACCCCCCACCGGTCCAGGGTCGTTCCCGCCTTTCCTCCTACCTTGAGGAAGGGCTCCGCCCGCCGGGCGGCGACGCCCAGTTTGACCAGATCCCTCATCCTCTCGATCCGTCCATTTTTTCGGCGGAGGAGGATCCTCCTGGCGGACTTCGGGCCGATCCCAGGGACCCTGATCAATTCCGCGAAGGAGGCACCGTTGGGATCGATGGGCTCCTCGAAGCTCGCCCGGGCGATCGCCACCTTCGGATCGCTGTTGCGAAGGAAGCCGTCGTCGTCGAAGGCGGCGGATATCTCCCCTTCGGCCAGTTTATAGACCCGGTACAGCCAGTCGACCTGGTAGAGGCGGTGCTCCCTCCAGGCCGGCGCTTTCTTTCGGTCCTCGAAGGCGGTCCCCGCGAGAGGGGTGAAGGCGGAGAAGTAGACCCGCTTCAGTTTCAAGACGTCGTACTCCAGGAGGATCCGGTCGAAGATCTCCCGGTCGGTCTCTCCGGCCGCCCCCACCACCATCTGGGTCGTCTGGCCAGCGGGCAGGCTCACCTCTCGCGACAGGTCCCGGACGTACCTCTGCCTCGCCAGGATGTCATTCTCGTACTCCTTGGAGGGGCACAGCTCCGCCATCCTGGCGGACGAGGGGGCCTCCAGGTTGACGGAGACCCGGTCGGCGAGCTCCATCGCCTCCCGGACGTGCTCTTTGGAGGAGCCGGGGAGGATCTTGAGGTGGACGTACCCCCGGAAATGGTGGGCCGCCCGCAGAAGCCTCACCGTCTCGATCATCTCCTCCATCGTCTCGCCCTCGTCCCTCCCCATCCCCGAGCTCAAGAAGAGCCCCTCGATCCTGTTCTCCTTGTAAAAGGCGAGGGTGATCCGGGCGAGCTCCTCCGGGGCGTAGGAGAAGGTCTTCTTCCTGGAGGAGACGGAGGCGTTGGGGCAGTAGCCACAGTCGTGGGAGCAGTCGTTGGTGTAGAGGGTCTTGAAGAGGCTGACGCACCTTCCGCTCCCGGTGAAGGTGTGGCAGAGCCCTCCCCTCAAGGCCGAGCCGAGGCCGCCCTCACTTTCCCTCTTCGCCGCCGAGGAGGTGCACAGGTCGTACTTCGTCCCCCTCCCCAGGGCTTCCACCTTGGCGGGATCGATGGCCAGGCCGGGGGCCGGCCCGGCGGAGTCGAAGCTGCTGGCTGCGGCGAGGCGGGCGATCTTCTCCAGGGCTGTCACGGCTTAAAATCGGCGTCAACTTCAGATAGGGGTTCTGGGTAAGCGGGGCGAAAGTATCCTGGCTCTGAAGCTTGAGCCGAACTGAATCGCAGTCAAGCCCTTTGAAAGTTTAATCTCGGTTCGTCTAATACATTATCATCTTTAATAGGATAAGCGAAGGGGAGACGATCGCATTGAAGCCTTAAAAATATAAATATATATCGCCATGTTGCTCAAAATGAAAGCTTAATAGACATTGGTTTTGAAGATAAATATATTTAATATAAATATTAATTAATAGATTAATCGTACAACCTCTTTGGATCAACTAATCGAAGGAGATATATCCTGAAAAGTTACAAAATAACAGGATGTTTGATAGAGGGTGTCGGTCATGACAGAGAATAAAGAAACTTATACATATCGGGCCGGAAGGAAGGTTCTCCTCGAAAAGGAGCCCGACCAGTTCGTCGTCCGGGCGCTGCCAGCGACGCTGAAGGGGATGGGGATCGAGGACGCTGAGAAGGTATCCTCTTCCTCCTCCAGAGTGACCTCGAAGGCGGAGGAGCTGGAGATCCTCATGAGCATGATGAGGCATCTTGCCCCCACCCACCACTCCTACCGCGTCGCCGAGACGGGGGAGGAATTTTTGATCACAGACCGGGTCATGGTCACATTCAGAGAACCGCTTCCCACAGTCGAGGTGGACGCCTTCGCTGGGAAGTACGGCCTCATCAGGCTCAGGTCCTACTCCGATCGCGACTACCTGTTCCAGCTCACCGATGGCACGGGGATGAACCCGGTGAAGCTGGTGGTGAGGCTGATGGAGCAGGAGCCGATGGTAGAGACCGCAGACCACGACCTCAACCGGCGGATGAGCACCTACAGTTTTTCCATCCCAACGGACCCCGCCTATTCAAGCCAGTGGCACCTTCACACCCGATTCATCGATAGGAACTTCGATCCCCGGTCGTCCTCCCGGTGCGAGGACGCCTGGAAGATCCTCGAACATTTCGGAAGCGGAAGCGTCGTCGTCGGGGTTACCGATGACGGATGCAAGCTCGACCACAAGGACTTCGACTCTCCGGAGAAGTTCGCCGGCTGGGGCTATTTGAGAGGGATGAAACTCATCAAAAACATCAACATCAGCGCCGACCCCAGGGAGATGTACACCCCCGGCGAAGACCACGGGACCGCCTGCGCTGGGGTCGTAGCAGCGGAGGTGGACTCATCTCTGACGGTGGGTTCAGCTCCAAGCTGCCGGCTATTGCCCATAAAGTGGGAGGTCGACGATTATGGATATCTATTGATCAGCGACGACAAGATCTACACCGTCCTGGAGTTCGTCTCCGACAAGGTGGACGTCCTCACCAACTCCTGGGGGTCCAGCCCCACCATGGACTTTGTCCCCATCGTCATCCGCAAGATCTCAGACCTCGCGAAGACCGGCGGCCGGAGGGGCAGGGGCATAGTCTTCATCTGGGCGGCGGGAAATGAGAACTGCCCCGTCCACCATAACGCATCGATGGAGGTGCCCTGTACCGATGGGTGCGAGGTTAGGCCCGACGGGTCCCTGGTCTGGGTCGGCGTTGAGACCGCCCGACGTTTCGAAAACGATCTGGCAGGGATACCGGGGCTCATGATCGTGGCGGCGGTCACAAGCCTGGCTCAGAGGAGCCACTACTCCAACTACGGCACCGGGATCGACATCTCAGCCCCGAGCAACAACGTCCACACTTACCGCAGGCAGATAGTAAAGGGTCTGGATATCACCACCACCACCGGCGAGTTCATCCCGGTAACAGAGCACTTCGGGGGAACCTCCAGCGCCGCCCCCCTGGTGGCGGGGATCGCGTCCCTGGTCATCTCAGCAAACCCGGATCTTTCTGCCCGCGAGGTCGTATCGATCCTTAAACAGACGGCGTCAAAGGACCTTGACTTTGAAGGGTATCCTCGCACAGCACCTGCCACCTTCGATCCCGACACCAGCTGGGACGTCTCGCCGATACCCCCCTTCGACCGTGGCGAGTTCGCAGACGTCGGGGACCCCGATGGCACCTGGAGCCCATGGTTCGGCCACGGCAGGATCGACGCGGCGAAGGCGGTGGCTGAGGCCCTGAGCCGCCGGGGAGATGGGGGCGAGAAGGCCTTCAAGCGGGCCAGAGCCCCCAACATCGACATCCCCGACGACGACTTTGTGGGGGTTCGGGACTCTATGACCTTCTCCGAGGCCGCAAACCTCACCTCCATCATGGTGTCCATCGACATCTCTCACACCTTCGTCGGCGACCTCCGGCTGACCCTCATAGCCCCCTCGGGAAAGTTCGTCGTAGTCCACGATCGGAACGGCGGAAGCTCAAACGACATCAGGCAGACCTTCGATCTGAAGACGACCCCGGAGCTCGGATCTCTCATCGGCCAGTTCATCCAGGGGGACTGGACACTTCTCGTCCAGGACCTGGGCTCTCGGGACGTTGGGCGGCTGAACCGATGGGAGCTGGAGATCGAGGGAGGGCCGACCGAATTTGTCGACCTGGAGGACTCCCCTGCGGCCACCGTCCCCGACAACGACCCGCGAGGCATCATGGCGACGATCAAAATCAACGACCCCGGGAGGGTTAAGGAGGTCACAGTCTTCGTCGATATCACCCACAACTTCATCGGCGACCTGGAGGTGACCCTCATATCCCCGGCGGGGACGGTCGTTCCTCTCCACCAGCGGGAAGGGATGGCCGCCGACAACATCATCAGGAGCTACACCCCGGCGACGACCCCGGACCTCGCGAGGCTACGAGGGGAGCAGATCGAGGGCGGATGGAGGCTGAATGTGGCGGACCTGGCGAGGTCGGACGTCGGAAAGCTGAACCGCTGGGGGCTGAAGATAACCAAGGAGGCTTGATCGAAGACCGAAGGGGAAGACTGAAGAGAGCGCGGGAGCTCTTCGGCATCCTCAGGAACGCCCGAATAGAAGGCTCTTTCTATTCGTCTAAAAAGGGCTGGGATGATGAACACTGACGTTGGCGCCGAATGGGACGGCTGGAGAGAAGAGTTTCCGGAGAAGTTCGTCTCCGGCGAGGGGATATTCGGGATGCTCCACTCCGGCGCCAGGATCTTCATCGGTACCGCCTGCGGCGAGCCCCAGGCCCTGGTGAGGGCCCTTCTCCGCCACATCCGGGCCCACGAGGGAGATCTCTTCGACCTGGAGCTCCTCCAGATCTGGAGCCTCGGCCGGGCCGATTTTGCGGATGGGGCCTTCGGGAAGAGCTTCAGGCATAACTTGCTCTTCGTCGGGGAGGGCATGGCGGCCGCCTTTTCCTCCGGCCGGACGGACTACACCCCGGCGTTCCTCTCGGCCGTCCCGGATCTGATCCGGGATGGGACGATCCCCATAGACCTAGCCCTCATCCAGACCTCCCTCCCCGACATGGACGGGAACATGAGCCTCGGGATAAGCGTCGATGCCGTATCGGCCGCCGCCGAGGAGGCTGCGATCGTCGCGGCCCAGGCGAACCAGGAGATGCCCCGGGTCCAGGGCGACGGGATAGTCAACATCCGGGACCTCGACCGGGTCGTGAGGGTGGATGAGCCGCTCCTGGAACTCGTCGAACCATGCCCCCCTCCTGAGGTCATGGATAAGATCGGAAGGAATGTCGCCCGGATCGTCCACGACGGGGCGACGATCCAGGTGGGGCGCGGCGGGGTCCCTGACGCCGCCGTCTTTCATCTGCAAAATAAGAAGCACCTGGGGCTTCACACCGAGATCTTCACCGACGGGGCCGCGGAGCTGATGAGGGCGGGGGCGATCGACAACTCTAGAAAGACGATCGATGCGGGGAAGGCCATTGCCTCCTTCTGCATCGGGAGGAGGTCGACATACGACTTTATCGACGAAAATCCACAGATCGTCTTCAGGACCATCGACCGGACAAGCGACCCCTCCGTCATCTCCCGACAGAGAAGGATGACGGCCCTGAACACCGCCCTGGAGATCGATCTCACCGGCCAGGGGACGGCCGAGTCCCTGGGGGGGAGGTTCTGCGGAGGCGTCGGCGGCGAGGCGGAGTTCATCCGCGGCGCCGCCGCCTCTCCCGGAGGAAGATCGATCCTCGCCCTCCCCTCCACCCGAGACGGCGGGTCGGCGAGCAGGATCGTCCCCCGGCTCGGCCCGGGCGCCAGCGCCACCTTCCATCGGTGCGACGTGCGATACGTGGTGACGGAGTACGGTATCGCAGACCTGCGGGGAAAGTCCGTCAGGGATAGGGCGATGAGCCTCATAGGGATATCCCATCCGAATTTCAGGTCCTGGCTGGTGGAAGAGGCGAAGAGGCTATCCCTCGTATATCAGGATCAGGTCTACCATCCTGCCCTTTACCGAGAGGATCTGGAGGCGTGGAGGACCACCAGGACGGGGCTGTCGATCTTCCTGCGGCCTGTCAGGATCAGCGACGAGCCGCTCCTCAAGGAGTTCTTCTACTCCCTCTCTGACAAGAGCCTCTACCGGAGGTTCGCCTCGGCGAGGAAGGATATGCCCCACTCCCGGATCCAGGAGTTCGTGACCGTAGACCTCTCAAGGGACGTCGTCATCCTGGGACTAGTCTTTCGGGACGGAAGAGAGCACCTCATCGGCTTTGCCCAGTACAGCAGAAACGAGAGGGACAGGCTCGCCGAGCTGGCGGTGGTGGTCAGGGACGACTATCAGAGGCAGGGGGTGGGGACGCTCCTTCATTCCTACATGACCGATCTCGCCAGGAAGAGCGGCATCGCCGGGTTCACTGCCGAGGTGCTGGAGGATAACCTCCCGGCGCTGAGGCTTATAGAGAAGATGGGCTTTGAGGCGGTGGAGGCGGAGGGGGGGGCTAAGGAGATGAGGCTAATCTTCGACAATTGAAGAAATAGATCGAGAAGACGATCGACGAGGGGATCGACGAGAGGATCGATAAGACGATGGAGATATGGTCAGAACAGCTCGGGGTGGATCCTGGCGTAGACGCCCTTCAACCTCTTCATAGTTGATGCCAGCTCCAGGGAGACCCTCTTCTCCGTCTCCGTCCCGATGGGAAGGTCGATATCCGGATAGGAGAGGGGGACGTAGCCGACGACGTTGGTGAAGAGCTCCACCCAGTAGGGGGGGAGATATTCCGTCGGCTCTTCCCCCCTCATCAGATGGAGGGCGGCCGTCCAGGCCGGGGGGACGACGGGGAGGCTGTAGCCGCCGCCCCCCAGGGCGAGGACCCGACCTCCGGCGTGCCTCTCCGCCAGCTCGACGATCCGGCGGACCATCCGGGCGTAGCCCCGCAGGGTGAGGTTGAGACTGGTGAGGGGGTCGGAGTAGTGGGTGTCCACCCCCAGCTCCGCCACGACGATCTGGGGCCTGAACCAGTCGAAGAGCTTCGGCACTACCTCTTCGAAGGCGAGGCTGTAGTCCCGGTCGGAGGCGTACATCGGCATGGGGAGGTTGACGCAGTAGCCTAGGCCCGGGCCGTAGCCGGCTTCGTCCACAAACCCCGTTCCGGGAAATAGGTAGTCACCGGACTCGTGGATCGAGAAGGTGAGTACGGAGGGATCCTCGTAGAAGATTTGCTGGACCCCGTCGCCGTGGTGGGCGTCGATGTCGATGTAGAGGATCCGGGAGAACCTCTTTTTGAGGATCGATATGGCGAGGGCTACGTCGTTGAAGACGCAGAACCCGGCGGCCTGGGTGGGGAAGGCGTGGTGGAGGCCGCCGGCGATGTTGAAGGCGGAGCAGTCTTCCTCGATCATCCTCTTGGCGGCGTCGACGCTCCCGCCGGCCATGGCCCGGGAGGCGTCGAAGATTCCGGGAAATACCGGGGTGTCGTCGGAGCCGAGACCGAAGGCCAGGTCCGGCTCCTCCCGCCTCACAGCCTCGATGTACTCGAGGGTGTGGACGAGGTGGAGCTCCTCCTCGCTGGCAGGCTCCGGCTCCAAGACCTCCGTCCTCTCGTCGAGGAGGCCCGAATCCTCTATCAGCTTGTAGGAGAGGCTCAGCCTCGTCGGGTTGAGGGGGTGCTCCGGCCCGAAGTTGTAGTTCAAGAATCGGTCGCTGTAATACAGGTAGATCATCTGGAACCTCTCCGCTATGGATCATGGCCACACAGGAGGGTGTCTCCTGCGGCGGGCAATGATTTCGATCGCGAATCTATCCTCCGGTCTGATGTTGGCCAAATCGTCTCCTCAGGGGAGAGAGGAAGCGGA
Organism: Candidatus Methanocrinis alkalitolerans; assembly: GCF_029167205.1. Lineage (NCBI taxonomy): Archaea > Methanobacteriati > Methanobacteriota > Methanomicrobia > Methanotrichales > Methanotrichaceae > Methanocrinis > Candidatus Methanocrinis alkalitolerans. The sequence goes on along the minus strand of NZ_JARFPL010000050.1, from coordinate 718 downwards.
AATTGTGGTGGATAGAGGCTGATTGCTTTGAAAAATGAAGGCTCTCATATTTCATTAAGTTTTCCTATGTGGATTCTGTTCCACTTTGGAGGCCGTTTGAGGTCTCCTGTCTTTGCTACACCTTCAAAGTCGTCCCCGTTGCCTTAACGATAGCTCTACAGATCATGAAAAATGAGGGGTTCCGCGAGCATCTCCGGGTATTCTCGGTCGAGCTTTTTCGAATTGAGATAGTAGGCGTTCCTCTATGTCCTCGCACGATGCTGAATTTGAGACAGATGATGAGATCCAGAAGAGGATCGTCGAGGATCTCGAAAGAGATCTCAGCGGGCTGAGGGAGCATCTTGCAGAGGTTTACGATATATGAGTCAAGAGCTGCAACTACTCAACTTCGTTCTCCCACCATATCATGGCGCTTTTCATATGGCTCTTCGCTATTTCTTGTGGGTAATGGATAGCCACTTATCATATGAGGTTATCAAATAAAAGGCTCTTCGCTATTCAGTGTGGGTAACTTCATGATAGCGATAAGCGGACTCGATCATGCAAATGCCTGCCATGAATTCCGTTCCTGAGTCAGCACGTAGCGATACATATCCATTGGTCATCGGTTAAGCCCACCACTCCTCGGTAAAGCGCTTTCTATTTACATGCGGATCTACAGCTTCACTCATACTAAATTCTAAAGATGTTTTTAAGGAAGTTTCTAATCCCATATGTT
>NZ_JARFPL010000004.1:0-89387 GCF_029167205.1 Candidatus Methanocrinis alkalitolerans | reverse complement strand
GATGCTTGGCAGCGAGTAAGGAATGATATCAAAGCGACCGTTCGATGGAAATTCAATAAAAGCGACGCTAGAGAAAAACTCAAAAGGCATTACCTTAAGTTGCAAAATTAATGTTAAGGAGCACTAGGTTGTTCAAGCTGCAATTCACCGAGCTGGCCCATCCCGGTCCCGCCGACGAAGATCAGCAAGAGGATGGCCATTGCCGATATCTTAAATCCGTTCATGTAAGTCTCCCTCTTACGCCAGATAATAAGAATCGTACATGTAAAAAGATTTCTACTCTGTAGCCCGGTAAGTATGGATGGCTCTTCTGCATCCATGCTTACCGGAGGCCGGATCTATCCCTCCCACAGATCCCGCCAGGAATCCAACAGCCGGTCGAGGTCGGCCAGGTTCTGGCTCGCTGACGATGCTGGGGTCAGGTAGGTCAAATAGACCAGCCTTCCAGACTTTGAGGAGGTGAAGGCGACCAGCCTTCCAGAATAGTCGTATCCTGAAAGGTCCAGGGATATGTCCCTGACGTAGGCTGCCTCTCCGTCGACCGTCCTGGTGGAGGCATCGACTTTGTTGATCTCAAAGCTCGAGCGGAGCTGCTCTGTCAGCAGTTTTACGAAGCTCTCTTCAGACCCCGCGTTCTCCTGGTCCCAGGATATGGTGAGGGTGGAGAGGGAGCCCGGAGCCCTCATGGATATGCTCCCATCGATGGAATTTCCCCCCTCCTCTGAGACCGACCAGGAGGAGGGATGATAGAAGGAGAGGCCGAAGTTCTGATAGGTCTCCTTGGAGGGCGAGGTCACCGGTGTCGACCCCAGGATCTCGGCCACCAGGTCCGAGGAGAAGAGAAGGCTGCTGATGAACGACTCGTCCTCTTCTCCTGCCGAGACCTCTTCCTCACTCCCTTCCTCGTTCCCCGCTCCTTTCGCTCCTGAGGGGGCCGACTCTCCTCCGATCTTCTCATCTTTCGGATCTTTCGAGGTGTCGTGCCAGGTATCCAGAAGATGCTCAAAGCCCCGGAGGTTCTCATCGTCGAAGGAGAAGATAGAGCGATACTTGATGAGGATCAGCCTTCCCGACTCCGGCGAGACGAAGGCCGTCCAGATCGCCACCCGGGAGATGAAGCTCTCCTCGAAGTAGAGCTCCTTGACGTAAGCGGTGTTCCCGTCGATCTCCCTTGTCCCAAGGTCTATGGCCAGAACGTTCGACGGCAACAGCTCGATCCTGAACTCCTCGATCTCTGAGTTCAGGGCGGACTCTGCATCGGTTCCCTCGACCGCCTCGCGCCAGAGGATCTCCAGGGGATTCGTCAGGAGGGCCGGGGCCTCCAGTACGATTCTGCCTTTCGCTCCGGCCCCCTCCTCCTCGGCAACCGACCAGACGGCCGGGCGCTCGAAAGCGAAATCAAAATTGTTGTAGGTGACGTATTCCTCGGCGAGCGACGCCGGACCAAGACTCAGGACAGAGACGATGACCAGAAACAGAAGTAGGAAGGCCTTTTCGAGCATCCGATTTCCACCCCAGATTCTTCAGCGCCTTAGATGTGGATACTATAGAGCTTATACTTATTATTCGTTCTGATGCTCGTCCACCCCTCGGACTCGTTTGCCTTCGTTCGCAATACTTCCGCCCCGCGCGAACAACTCCGATATAAAACCCCCGACCTCAGGCTGGTTGATCGGTGAGCACGGATGGCGGCGGTGGAGATCAATGAAGGTTCCATGATGGTGGCCATGATAGGAGCGATGGCAAGCGCTCTTCTGACCCTGATCCTCTGCTACCTCGCCTTCAGGGTGAGCCTCGAATCGAGGCTTAAGGACCTAGAGCACCAGGTGGAGATACTGCAGGATCTGGAGGAGGCGTTCCTCGCCCAGGAAGATAGGATAAGGGACCTTGAGATGGAAACGAGCCGCCGGGAGGCGCTGCCAGAGATGAGATGAAGCACAAAAATAGAGGCGTTCGGTCCGGCTTCGGTTCAGTGCTCGCCCTCGGGCTCGACCTCGCCAACGGCGGCCTCGGCCATATCTTCGCCTTCATCCTCGGTGTGGTCGCCCATCTCCTCGACCTCTTCCTCCATCGGGGCTGAGGCCTCCTCCTCTTCGGCGCTCACGGCGATCTCCTCGTGCGATACCTCGGTCTCTGCCGCCTCTCCAGCCTCCTCCTCGCTGACGCAGCCGCAGGCGAAGGCCGCGACCAGGACGAAAAGCAGGGCCAAAATCCAGCTGTGCTTGAACATGGTAGGGGAATAGGCGGGGAAATGTTAAAAGGTTAACGAGAAAAACGGGTAGTCCACCCCAATTAAGTTTATATATCATTTTTATCGATAGTATGTTCGAGGTAAGCAATGAAGGCAAATCGATTGGTCTTAGCTGGTTCGTTTTGCTGGAACAAAGATTGTCCCAATTACGGTCTGGTTGACCACGGAAATATTGTCAAGTATGGGCGAACCGGAAAGAGCACTCAACGTTTGAAATGTACAACCTGCGAGAAAGTCTTCGTAGAGAACAAGGGAACGGTGTTCTATGTTCGGCATCATAATCCCAAAGAGATCCTTGAATGCCTGGCGATGGTTGCCGAAAGGAATAGTCTTGCCTCCATCCATAGAATCAAGGGAATCCATTGGTCATCGGTTAAGAGAAGAATCGCGATGAGGCAGCGATCTCGGTAGCAAGTACGGTGAGATTGGCTTGGTCAAAGAGGCTACAGCAAGTCAGTCTTGAAATCGGATCAAATCTAGATGACGCATAATTCGTGTGAAAAATAGCAATATTGTGTAGCTTAAATTCCTTAACCGATGACCCATGAAATAGATTCTACATCTCGGAATAGATCGCATCTACTCTTGGTGAGACCATTCCCGATAAACCCACGAAAAAATGGCGCCCCGCTCCTCGGAGCGCCCCTAAAAGCCTCATATCTTCTGTATCTCGTCCCTCGTCGCGAGCTTGATCCCGGCGCCGGTGAGGACCTTCCTCGCCTTCTCCAGGTTGTCGACCCGGATGATCAGAAGCGCCCGCTCCGCCTTCGTGGTGACGAAGGCGTAGGCGTAGTCGACGTTGACCTCGCTCTCGCCAAGGGTGTTGACGATCTCGTATAATCCCCCTGGAATGTCCTTCATCTCGACGGCCAATACTTCAGTCTCGGAGACGGTGAAGCCGCCGTCGTGGAGGACCTTATACCCCTTCTCCGGATCGTCGACGACCATCCTTATGACCCCAAAGTCCCCCGCTTCGGCGACGGTGAGGGCCCTGATGTTCACCCCGGCGTCGGAGAGGGTCTTGGAGACCTTCGCCATCCTGCCGGGCTTGTTCTCGACGAATAATGATATCTGCTTAATTGCCACCAACTTTCGCACCTCCTTTTTTTCCGTCCTTCTTCGCCTTCCGCTCTCGCTTCTTTCCTGTCGCCTTCGTTTTTCGCCTTCTTCCCGTCTTCTTCCCACCTTCTTTCAGACCTTCCTCTTATCGATAACCCTCACGGCCTTCCCCTCAGACCGGGGGATCGTCCCAGGCTCGACGAGCTCCACGTCGGCGACGACGTTGAGGACGCCTTTCAGCTCCTTGGAGATCCTCTTGGATAATGACATCAGGTCGGCGATCTTGTCACTGAAGCCCGTCTCCGTAACCTCCACCATCACCTTCATGATGTCCAGGGGGCCCTTCCGGTCGACGATGATCTGGTAGTGGTCGCCGACCTCGGGGATCGTCATCAGGACCGACTCCACCTGGCTGGGGAAGACGTTTATTCCGCGGATGACGATCATGTCGTCTGTGCGGCCGAGGATTCTCATCAGCCTCGGGTGGGTCCGACCGCAAGCGCAGGGCTCGGAGTCGATCTTCGTCAGATCGCCGATCCGGTAGCGGATGAGGGGTATCGCCCACTTGGATAGGGTCGTGATGACCAGCTCGCCGGTCTCGCCGTCGGGGAGCTGCTCGCCGGTCTTGGGGTCGATCACCTCGATGAGGAAGAGGTCGGACCAGACGTGGATCCCGCTTTGCTCCCGGCACTCGGTGAAGAGGGGGCCGCTCATCTCGCTCGTCCCGAAGATGTCGTAGGCCTTGATCCCCGTCGCCTCCTCGATACGCCTTCGGGTCTCGTCGGACCACGGCTCCGCCCCGAAGACCCCGACCTTCAGGCTCGTGTCGTCCCGGATGGAGACGCCCATCCTCTCCGCCACCTCGGCGATGTGGAGGAAGTAGGAGGGGGTGCAGGCGATGGCGGTGCTCCCCAGGTCCTGCATCAGCATGATCTGCCGCTCGGTATTCCCCGTCCCGGTGGGAAGGACCGTCGCCCCGATCTTCTCCGCCCCGTAATGGAGGCCCAGGCCGCCTGTGAAGAGGCCGTAGCCGTACCCCACCTGGATGACGTCGCCGCGGCCGAGGCCGATGGAGGTGAGGGCCCGGGCCAGAGAGTCCGACCACATCTCGATGTCGTCTTTGGTGTAGCCGACGACCGTCGGCTTTCCGGTGGTGCCGCTGGAGACGTGGTAGCGGACGATCCTGTTTCTCGGGAGGCTGAACATCCCCGTGGGGTAGGTGTTCCGGAGATCGACCTTGTATGTGAAGGGCAGCTTCGCAAGGTCGCCGAGGACCTTTATATCCGAGGGTTCCACCCCCGCCTCTTTGAACCTTTCTTTGTAGAAGGGGGAATGATCGTATACATAATGGACCATCGATTTGAGCCGATCCTCCTGGAGCTTGGCGAGGTCCTCTCTGGGCATGCGTTCGATCTGCGGATTCCAGTAGTCAAACATGGCCATCAACCAGAGCTCCTTCACTCTCTTGTACGATAAATATCAATCGATCGCCACCGAGAGTCCTGGAGGGGTGTTGGCAGGAGGTTTGGTGGTGGTGATGGTGACAAGGGGGTGACGGTGGCGCGGTGACGGTGAGGGTGATGCTGGTCGGCGGCGATGGCGGCTCTTTGGACCAACGCCGGAAGGGACCTTTCCAACCCTGCAGCCCCTTCGGAAGTCAAATATATGATCATCGCCCAAGGCAGTATCAGAGGAGAAGTGACTTTGGGGGCAAAAACCTACCTTTACGCCCTTCTTGCGGCCCTCCTCCTGGCGGGGCCGTCGGCGGGCCAATTGGCGGAATTCGACAAGATCAGCCCCGGCGCCGAGGCTTCGGTCCCGGCGCTGGTCATGGGGGCGTCTACAGAACCGCAGGGGCTCCTCCCCTCGGTCAAACGGGTCCAGTTCAGAACTGAGACGGGCTGGTCGAGCTGGATCACTCTGAAAGGGGTCCGGCTGACGACAGCACCGGTGGCAGTCTCTCCGGCCCCGGGGATCGTCGACATCCTCACCGGAGGAAACGAGAACGACCTCTGGCAGATCCGCCTCCGGGGTCAGGAGACATGGTCGGACTGGATCCGGATCTTCGGCCCGCCCCCCTACAACAAGAACCTCGGCGGCGTACACTTCAGGAAGTACGAGCTGGCGGCGATCTCCACCGGCTCGATGGACGGCGACTACCACCTCTTCACCTGGGGGCCCACAAACCACTGCCTCTACAAGAGATGCTGGGGGTGCGGCAGCGGCAGCGTCGCCTGCGACCGGTCCCTCGACTGGATCAGGATAGAGGGCGAGATCGGATCGAGGCCCGGGGCGGTCCTACACTCGGATAGGATCCACATCTTCGCCCTGGACAGCTCCAGGGGTCTCATCTGGAACTTTGCCGACCTCCCGGCGGTCGGGTCGGGAGATCTCCCCGCCTGGGACGGATGGCGACCCCTCGGCCGGTCCTTCGCCTCGCCCCCGGCGGCAGCCTCCGACGGGGAGATGATCCACATCTTCGCCTTGAGCCCGGGCGGCGGGATCGGCCACGCGACCCTCGACCCCGAGACAGGAGAAAGCTCCTTGGAGACGATCAACGAAAAGATGGACTCATCGCCGACGGTGGTCATCGGAAGAAATCGGATCGACCTCTTCGGAGTTGTCGGCGGCGAGCTTATCCAGATCAAAAACGAAGGCGGGGGATGGACGAAGGGAGAGAACCTGAAAGGATCTATCTCCGGGCAGCCCACGGCTGTCTCTGACGGGCAAAGAGATATCTGGGTCTTCGCCCAGGGGCAGGGGGGCTGGCTCTGGGGGATCCACCACAGCCCCAAGGCCGAGGGCTGAAAAGGAGGGGCGGAATTGGAGGGAGTATGAAGAGGATGAGACCTCTCTCAAGCCCTGCCCGTCCTCTCCAGCTCTTCTTTTACCAGCCGGTTCGCCTCCCCCGGATCTGCCCTTCCCCGGGTCTTCTTCATGACCATGCCCACGATGAAGTTGATCGCCTTCTCGTTTCCGCTCCTGTAGTCTGCCACCGCCTGTGAGCACTCTTTCACCGCGGCCCTGACCGCCTCTTTCACGGCGTCGTCCTCGGCCCTGGCGAGCCCCTTAGCCTCCACGACCCCGGCCGGGTCCACCTCAGACGGATCTCCGAGGTGGTCGAGGATCGTCCGGATCACCTCGACGGCACCCTTCTCAGTGATCGTTCCCTTCTCGATCATATCGAGGATCTCCACCATATCGTCGACTCTGAATCTGTCGATGGTGACGTCCCGGTAGTTCAGCTCCCCTTTCAGGACGTCGGCGATCCAGACGGCCGTGAGCCTCGGTGTCGCCCTCTTTGCCACATCCTCATAGAAGTTTGCGACCCTGATCTCGGAGGTGAGGGACTTGGCGTGGTCGTCGGCTATGGCGTAATCCGAGACGAACCTCTCCCTCTTGGCGTCGGGAAGCTCCGGAAGCTCCGCCTCTACTCTTGGCACCCAGTCGGCGATCCTCATGGGCACGAGGTCGGGCTCGGGGAAGTAGCGGTAGTCGTGGGCCTCCTCCTTCGTCCTGATGGTGACGGTGATCCCCCGGAGCTCATCGTAGTGGCGGGTCTCCTGGACCTGGGCGACCCCCCTCCTCCGGGCGGACCTCTGCCTGGTGATCTCGTAGGCGAGGGCCTTCTCCACACCCTTGTGGCTCGATATGTTTTTCACCTCTGCCCTCTCGCCTCCGACTAGGGATATGTTCGAGTCGATCCTCATCGCCCCTTCGAGGTCGCCATCGAAGACGTCCAGATATTCCAAAATGTTCCTCAATTTGTCGAGGAAGGACCTTGCCTCCTTGGGGGACCGCAGGTCCGGCTCGGTCACCACCTCGAGAAGGGACATGCCGCACCGGTTGTAGTCGACCATCGAGTACTTGGCCCGGTCGATCGTCCCAGCGTGGACGAGCCTTCCCGGGTCCTCCTCCATGTGGACCCTGGTGATCCTAATCGTCTTCTCCTCACCGTCTTCCCCCTTGATCAAAATCTTGCCTCCAAGGCCGACTGGAAAGTCGTATTGGGTTATCTGGAAGGCCTTGGGAAGGTCGGGGTAGTAGTAGTTCTTTCGATAGAAGAGGGTCTCTCCCTGGATATCGCATTTGAGGGCGAGGGCTACCCTTATGGCGTACTCGACCGCCCTCCTGTTCAAGACCGGAAGGGTTCCGGGAAGACCGAGACAGACTGGGCAGGTGTGGGTGTTTGGAGGTGCGTCGTGATATTTGGTCGAACAGCCGCAGAAGAGCTTCGAGTTCAGCTTGTTCAGCTGGACGTGGACCTCAAGGCCTATTATGACGTCCTTTTCGGCCATATCAGACCACCTCCTTTGGAACCGTCTCGTGATACGGCGTCGCGTCCTCGTAGGCTTTGGCGGTTCTAAGAACGACCTTCTCGTCGAAGTGGCGGCCGATGATCTGAAGGCCTATGGGGAGGCCCCTGGCAAAGCCGCAAGAGAGGGATATCGCCGGAACCCCGGCGAGGTTTATGGGGACGGTGAAGACGTCGGCCATATAGAGGGAGAGGGGGTCCTCGACCCTCTCGCCGATCTTGAAGGCGGGGAAGGGCATGGTGGGGGTGACGAGGACGTCGGCTCCGCCGGCCGACAGGGCCCTCTCGAAGTCCTCCTTGATCAGGGTCCTCGCCTTGAGGGCCTTGAGGTAGTACCTGCCGTAATAGCCTGCAGAGAGGGCGTAGGTCCCAATAAGGATCCTCCTCTTCACCTCAGGGCCGAAGCCGGCGGCCCTGATCTCCGAGAAGGTGGAGTGCCAGTCTTTATCGGGACCGAGCCGCAGGCCGTACCGCAGGCCGTCGAACCTCGCCAGGTTCGACGACGCCTCGCTCATGGCGATGATGTAGTAGGCTGCGAGGGCGTACTTGGTGTAGGGAAGGCTCACCATCTTCCAGGAGGCTCCCAGCTCCTCGAGCTTCGATATGGCCTCCCAGACCGACTTCTCCACCAACGGGTCGACCCCCTCGCCGAAGTACTCTTTGGGAACTCCACAGACGATGCCCTCGACGCCCCCTTCGAGGCCCGCCAAATATCCTCCCTCGGACTTCACGGAGGTCGAGTCCCGGAGGTCTTGGCCCGCGATGACGTCCAAGACCAGGGCCGCGTCATCGACGTTCAACGCCAGGGGCCCGATCTGCTCCAGGCTGTTGGCGTAAGATACGAGGCCGTACCGTGATACGAGGCCGTAGGTCGGCTTGAGGCCGACGATCCCGCAGAAGGAGGCGGGGCACCTGATGGATCCGCCGGTATCCGATCCCAGGGCGCAGGGAGCCTCGCCGGCGGCCACCGCCGCGGCGGACCCGCCGCTGGAGCCTCCAGGGACCCGGTCGAGATCCCAGGGGTTTCTCGTGGGGCCGAAACAGCTCGTCTCGGTGGAGCTCCCCATGGCGAACTCGTCCATATTCGTCTTGCCGATGATGATCGCCCCCTCCTCCTTCAGCCGCTCGATGACGTGGGCGTCGTAGGGGGGGATGTAGCCGGAGAGGATCCTCGACGAGCAGTTCGTCTCGATCCCCCTCGTAGATATGGAGCTTTTGATGGCTATGGGGATCCCAGCCAGGAGGCCGCTACAGGGAGCCAGGTCAAACTTCCGGGCCTCTTCGAGGGCCAGGTCCTCGGAGAGGTTTGAATAAGCGTTCAGTTGGCTCCTCTTGATCTTCTCGAATAGGGACGAGACCATCTCCTCGGCCGACGCTCCTGCCGCGAGCCTCTCTTTGAGATCTCTCAACATGGCGATCACACTATCCTGGGGCTCTTGAAGTAGCCGTTCTCCCTTCGGGGAGCGTTTCTAAGCGACTCCTCCTGGGAGAGGGACTCCACAGCCACGTCCTCCCGGAAGACGTTGGTGAGGTCGACGACCCGGTAGGTCGGCTCCACATCCTCCGTATCGAGCTCATCGAGCTGATGAAAGTAATCGAGGACCGAGTTGAAGAGGGCGAGAAAACCCTCCTTCTCATCCTCAGCGACCTTGATGCTGGCAAGCCAGCCTATATGATCCACATCTTCTCCCGTAATCATCGCGATCCCACGCCTTTCTTTCTCTCTGGAAGATGAACAAAATCGTAGGAGGCTATGAACCTTTTGCCGGTGGACGAGAGGAGGGGTCGCGTACTCGTTCTACTGAAAATCGCCAGTCGAATCGAATTCAAGGGACTCATTTTCCGCCAAATAACCATGACGTCACCAGTTAGCGCTATTCAGTAATCTGGGTACGCGACCAGAGGAGGACGCAACGGCCGAGGGGTGACGACGGGACGACGAGTCCACGAGACGAAGTGCGACGAAGAGACGACGAGAGGATAGCCTAAGGCCAGCCTGAAAAAAAGCCGAACAAAAGAAAAAAGGGTCGTAGCGGACTCGCCGGGATTTGAACCCGGGACTGAGGCTCCGGAGGCCTCCGTGTTATCCAGACTATACTACGAGTCCAGCTAAGATTCCAGCACTATCTCGATGTTGACGTTCTTGGGAACCTGAATCCGCATCAGCTGACGTAAAGCCCGCTCGTCGGCGTCCAGGTCGATCATCCGCTTGTGGACCCTCATCTCCCAGTGGTCCCAGGTGGCGGTCCCCTCCCCATCGGGGCTCTTTCTCGTGGGAACTACCATCCTCTTCGTCGGGAGCGGGATAGGTCCCGCCATGTGCACGCCCGTCCTCTGGGCGATCCCCCTCACCTGGCTGCATATCTCGTCCAGGGAGCGGGGGTCGGTCCCAGATAGCCTTATCCTTGCCTTCTGCATAACTCAAACACCATAAAAATTTGAGTTAGCGGGGTGTGATGTTCATGCACATGCCCGCTGCTATCGTCTGGCCCATATCCCTGATGGCGAACCTGCCCAGCTGGGGGATCTCCTTGACCTTCTCGATCACCATCGGCTTTGTGGGGACGACGGTGACTATGGCGGCGTCGCCGGCCTTGATGAAGGCAGGGTTCTGCTCCTTTACCGCGCCGGTCCTGGGGTCCAGCTTCGCCTTGATCTCCGTCAGAGTACAGGCGATCTGGGCGGTATGGCAGTGGAAGACGGGGGTGTAACCCGCAGAGATGGCGCTCGGGTGCTGCAAGACCACGAGCTGGGCTGTGAACTCCTTGGCGACGGAGGGCGGCGAATCGACGTGTCCGCAGACGTCGCCTCTCCGAATGTCCTTTCTTCCGACGCCCCTCACGTTCCAGCCGATGTTGTCGCCGGGGAGGGCCTGGTCTGCCTCCTCGTGGTGCATCTCGATCGTCTTTACCTCGCCGACGACGCTGGCGGGCTCGAAGATGATCTTGTCGCCCTTCTTGATGATCCCGGTCTCGACCCTCCCCACGGGGACGGTCCCTACGCCGGAGATGGTGTAGACGTCCTGGACGGGGAGCCTGAGAGGCAGGTTCGTCGGCTTTTCTGGCTCCTTCAGGTTGTTGAGCGCCTCAAGAAGGGTGGGCCCAGTATACCAGGTGAGGTTGTCGCCGCGAGCGATGACGTTGTCGCCGACGAAGGCGGATACGGGCAGGAAGGGAATATCTGCAACCTTGTATCCGACCATCTGCAGGAGCTTTCCGACCTCCTCCTTCACCTCTTTGAACCTCTCCTCGCTGTACTTGGCGGCGTCGATCTTGTTGATGGCTATGACGAGCTGGTTGATCCCCAGGGTCCTGGCGAGGAAGACGTGCTCTCTCGTCTGGGCCATGACGCCGTCGGGGGCTGCGATCACCAGAACTGCGGCGTCTGCCTGGCTCGCGCCGGTGATCATGTTCTTGATGAAATCTCTATGTCCGGGACAGTCCACGATCGTGAAGTAGTACTTGTCGGTGTCGAACCTCTGATGGCCGATGTCGATGGTGACGCCCCTCTCTCGCTCCTCTTTCAGGCTGTCCATCACCCAGGCGAACTCGAAGGACCCCTTACCCTTGGACTCGGCCTCTTTCTTGTACTGCTCGATGATATGTGGAGAAACGGCGCCGGACTCGAACATCAGCCTCCCTACGAGGGTGGACTTCCCGTGGTCGACGTGTCCGATGAACGCCAGGTTCATGTGTGGCTTCTGTGCTGCCATCTTTATCTCCTCCGGTTAACTTTCAACTCCGTATTTACGTCTATTCCGTTTAAATCTTTTCAGAGAAGGCTTCAAGCCTTCAGGTAATCGCTGGGCTTAGGCATCTCGGTCTTTAAACCCTTCCGGCCCCGGATCTGGCGTACCGTCTCCACCATCGCCGCCGGCGGGATCGGCTCAAAGCCGGCAAACTCCGTGCTCCATAGGGACCTGCCCTCGGTGGCTCCCCGGATCGCTCCCGCAAACCCGAAGAGCTCAGAGACCGGCGCCTTCGCCTTGATTATGATCATGTCGCCCTCGGTCTCCATGCTCAGGATCATGCCTCTTCGGCCCTGGATCTCGGACATGGCACCCCCCATCTGCTCCTGTGGAACCTGTATAAAGACGTTCTGGAAGGGCTCCAGGAGGGTGGGGGTCGCCATGAGGATCCCGGCCTGGACTGCCTGCCTGACGGCGGGGATGACCTGGGCGGGACCCCGGTGGATGGCGTCCTCGTGGAGCTTGATATCCATCAGCTTCGCCTTTACACCCTGGACCGGCTCTCTGCATATGGGGCCGTTCTTCGTCGCCTCGACGAACCCCTCCAACATCAGCTCCATCGTCTCTCTCAGATACTGGACGCCCTTGGTCATGTTGATGAAGACGTTGGACTCGAAGATGCCGGATATGTTCCTAGCCTCCTCTTTATCCATCCCCTTGCTGATGAGGATGTTCCTCCTCTCCAGCTCCTCCATCTTCATGGATACCTCGCCCGACTTGATGGCGTCAACGACATCCAGCTCCAGAGGCTCGATCTCGATGTAGAACCGGTTGTGGTGGTTGGGAGACTTCCCCTCGACGGCACCGGAGGTCTTTCCGGTGATGGACTCCCGATAGACGACGATGGGAGGCGAGGTGGTGATCTCGACGCCCTTGTCCCTCTGGATCCTGTAGGCGACGATCTCCAGATGGAGCTCCCCCATCCCGGCCATCAGGTGCTCGCCGGTCTCCTCGTTGATGTTGATGTTGAGGGTCGGGTCCTCCTTTGCCACCTGCCGGAGAACCTCTACCAGCTTGGGAAGGTCCCGGGTGTTCTTCGCCTCGACGGCCACGGTGACCACCGGCTCGCTGACGTGCTTTATGTCCTCGAAGGGGGTGGCGTCCCGGTCCGAGGATACGGTGGACCCGACGAAGGCGTCCCGCAGGCCTGTGACCGCCGCGATGTTCCCGGCGGGGATATGTTCCACCTCGATCCTGTCGGCCCCCATGAATATCCCCGTCTGCTGGACCCGGTTGGGCTTTGCGACCCCGGATATGGACAGCTCCATCCCCCTCTCCAGGGTTCCGGAGAAGATCCTGCCCGTCGCCACCTCGCCGGCGTGGGGGTCGACGGAGATGTCGGTGACCATGAAGGCGACGGGCCCCGAGGGGTCACAGGACTCCATCGACTGGTAGAGCTTGCTCTTCTTGTCGCCATGCCAGATTACCCCGACCCTCTCCTTCTGAGCCTTCAAGGGGCTTGGAAGGAAGCGGATGACCATGTCGTTGACCGCGACGTAAAGAGGGCATCTCTCGGCGAGGGTCTTCATATCTCCCGCCTGGCAGTAGTCGTAGACCTCGCCGAAGCCGATCCCGGTGCTCTTCATCTGGGGGACGCTGATCGCCCAGTTGTAGAGGGCAGAGCCGAAGGCTACGCTCCCCTCGGAGGCGTCGACCCTCCAGCCCGCCTTGTACTTCTCCTCGTTCATCCCCCGGATGAGCTTGTTTATGTTATCGATCAATTTTCCCAGCCGCAGCTGCATCTCCTGCTTGTCGACCTTCAGCTCGTTGAGGAGCCGGTCGACCTTGTTGACGAATAGGACCGGATGGACGTTCTCTTTGAGCGCCTGCCGGAGGACCGTCTCGGTCTGGGGCATCGCCCCCTCCACGGCATCGACGACGACGACGGCGCCGTCTACGGCCCGCATCGCCCTCGTGACGTCGCCGCCGAAGTCGACGTGGCCGGGGGTGTCGATCATGTTGATGAGGTACTCCTCACCCTTGAACTCGTGGACCATGGAGACGTTGGCGGAGTCTATGGTGATACCCCTAGCCTGCTCCAGCGGATCGAAGTCCATGAATAGCTGCTTGCCCGCCAGCTCCATGGATATCATGCCAGCCCCTGCAAGCAGATTATCAGATAATGTGGTCTTGCCGTGATCAATATGCGCAACAATACCGATATTTCTGATCCTCTCTGGCTTGTCCATCAGCGCGGTTACGCGCTCAGCCATCTTCTTCCTCTTGCCCATATCAAGCCTCGCGAAATTTGAGATAAAGCTCTGAATCTTGGAGTCTCGGTTCCATTTTCGTACACCTATATAAGCCTTCGGCCGTCGATGGCGGCTTTCGAGGGGTAGCCACCATCGATTTTTCGCCACCTGATGCCGTTTGGGAAAAAACCCACCCTGGAGATATAAGATGGAGGAGGCGATCGGCGGAGAAGAACAAGCGTACAAGGAGAACAGGAGTCGAAGGAGAACAGGAATCAAAAGAGAATAGAGCGTCCCGGAGGTGGTGGTTGGAGGACTCCAGGGGCGAAGATTCCTGATATACGATCGCTATTATAAAACGGTGAGTAAAGCTTATATCGGTGAGATGGGACCTTCACAGGGTTTTCAAGATGGCACGCTTGGTAATGAAGTTTGGCGGATCCTCGATCGCCGACGGGGCGAAGCTTCGAAACGTCGGAGAGCTGGTAAAGGGCATCAGCGAAGATAACGAGATAGTCGTCGTCACCTCAGCCCTGGGAGGCGTAACCGACGACCTCCTCCAGTGCGCCAGGGCGTCGGCGGATGGAGGGAAGACTGAAGAGATAGTGACCTTCGTAGACAGGCTGAGCAAAAGGCATATCCAGGCCCTGATGGAGGCGGTGAGGGGCCCAGAGATCGTAAGAGAGGTCAAGGAGGTGATCATCCAGAGGCTCGGCGAGCTGGAGAAGGCCTACATCGGGATCTGCTACCTGGGGGAGCTATCGCCCAGGTCCATCGACAGGATATCGAGCTACGGCGAGAGGCTCGCAGCCCCCATCCTCTCCGGCGTCCTGAGGGACCTGGGGCTGAAGTCCAGATGCTACACCGGGGGCGAGGCGGGGATAATCACCAACAGCGACTACGGGAACGGGAAGCCCCTGGAGAAGACCTACGACCTCCTCGCCTCGAGGCTCACCCCCCTAGACGGCGTCCCGGTGGTGACGGGGTTCATCGCCGAGGACGAGAGGGGGAACATCACCACATTGGGCAGAGGCGGCTCGGACTTCTCGGCCTCCCTCATTGGGGCGGCCATCGGGGCGGACGAGATATGGTTCTGGAAGGATACTACAGGGGTGTTGACCACCGACCCGCGAATCGTCTCGGAGGCTAAGAACATCCCCATAATATCCTACCGGGAGGCCATGGAGATGTCCTACTTCGGGGCGAAGGTCCTCCACCCCAGGGCGATCGAGCCCGCCATCAGGAAGGGAATCCCCGTCAGGGTTAAGTGCACCTTCGACCCCCAGGACCCCGGCACCCTTATCGTGAAGGAGGGAGCCGCCAAAGAGGACGTCATAAAGGCGGTCACCCTATCGAGGAACGTGGCCCTTCTCACCATCTCCGGCGCCGGGATGATCGGGACCCCCGGCATCGCCGCCCGGGCCTTCACCGCCCTCGCCAACGCCGGGGTGAACATCATCATGATCAGCCAGGGATCCAGCGAGGCGAACATATCCGTCGTCGTCGACGAGCCCCAGGCCGAGGCGGCAGAGATCTCCCTGCGGGCGGAGTTTCCGACGACTATCGTCAGGGAGATCTCAAGAAATAGGGACGTGGCCGTCGTCGCCGTGGTGGGGGCCGGCATGGTGGGGACCCCCGGAGTCGCCGGGAGGGTCTTCGGCGCCATGGGCAGATCGAAGATCAACGTCCTGATGATCAGCCAGGGGTCGAGCGAGCACAACATCTCCTTCGTCGTCAGCACCGGGGAGGCGGAGAGGGCGGTCCTGGAGCTCCACAGGGAGTTCGGACTTGAGAGCGGGGCGAAGAGATGAAGAGGCTGACATACGCCGACTCCGGCGTCGACATCCGGGCGGAGGAGAGGGCGATCTCCGCCATGAAGAGGGTGATGACCGGCAGGCGCAAGGGTATCGGCGCCCCCATCACCGATATCGGCCACTACGCCGGGCTCATCGATATGGGCGAGTACGCCCTGGCCATGACCACTGACGGCGTCGGATCAAAGGTCCTGATCGCAAACGCCATGAAGAAGTGGGACACGGTGGGGATCGACTGCATGGCGATGAACGTCAACGACCTCCTCGCCATCGGGGCCGAGCCCCTCGCCTTCGTCGACTACCTCGCCCTGGAGAGGATCGACCCGGAGATGACCGCCGCGATCGCCATCGGCCTTGAGAGGGGGGCACAGATCGCAAACCTCAGCATCGTCGGAGGCGAGACCGCCTCCCTGCCCGAGATCATCCGGGGCTTCGACCTCGCGGGAACCTGCATCGGGATGATCAAAAAAGAGGAAGTCATCACCGGCGAGAAGATAAAAAAAGGCGACGTCGTGGTGGGGCTTCCAAGCTCCGGCCTTCACAGCAACGGCTTCTCCCTCGCTAGAAAGATCGTTGCCGAGTCTAGCTACACCTACTTCGATAAGATGCCCGGCTCGGAGAAGACGATCGGCGAGCTCCTCTTAGAGCCTACGAGGATCTACATGGAGGCGCTGGAAGTAATAAGGAAGGCCGATGTCCACGGGATGGCCCACATAACGGGTAGCGGCCTTCTCAAGCTCCACCGGATCAGCGGCTTCGGATTTGAGATCTTTGACCCCCTGGAGCCCCAGCCGATATTCCGGTTCCTCCAGGAGGAGGGGGGGGTCGCCGAGGACGAGATGTACCGGACCTTCAACATGGGGATGGGCTGGGTCTTCGTCCTGCCGGAGGACGACGCCGACACCGTCCTCAAAATGACCGACGGGAAGGTCGTGGGGGAGATCGTGGACGAGGGGCTGCGGCTAGGGGATATGGAGCTGAAGTAGGGCGGAAAAACGGGGGCCAGTTTCAGAGGCCTCCATATTTATAATCGGCTCTCCGCTATTCCGTGTTGGTAACTTCAGGATAGCGGTGAGCGGATTAGATCATGCCAATTCTTGTCACGGATTCCTGTTCGTGGGTCAGTAGGTGGCGATACACCTCAAGATCATCCCAAATTCCGGCAGTCATGAAGTTATTGGGACCAAGCTACAGGATTAGTGATCCCTTAAATCCACCCACATGAAACAGCGAGGAGCCTAATAATGTCGCATTAATGTCGCATCAAAAGCCACTGAACAGGATGGATTTTTGATTACGGCATTTATCACTCGAAAGAAGAACCAGCTTGAAAGGAGATCGAAGATATGGGGGTGGCAGAGTTAGAGAGGTTCTCCGAGCTTGTACCCCACCTTCTGGGCACCCCTCACAAGAAGATCTTCTGGGTCGATTACGACGAAGAGGCAGGCGTCCTGTACTTCAGCTTCAAACGGTCAAGCCATGTCGACAACACCGAGGACGACGTCATCATCAGGTGCGAGAAAGGCGAGATGGTGTGGGGATTGCAAACCTCGACGCCTCAGAAAGGGCCCGCGCCGAAAGGGACCGGACACGACCCGATACTCGGTATACGAGCCGCCTGCCCCAGAGCCGATATATACTAAAACCGACCTAAGTTAACCTCAATGAAGTCCTTGAGCTATCGAGTCCTGCTCAAAAAAGAGCCGGAAGGATGTTACAGCGCCATCGTCCCTACCCTTCCCGGATGCGTCACCTTTGGGGAGACGATAGACGAGGCGATCCAGATGGCAAAAGAGGCGATCGAGGCCTACGTCGAAAGCCTCGCAGCCCGGGGCGAAGAGGTCCCCACCGAGGAGGGAACTCTCGAATGCACCTTGACGATTGAGGCCCATGCCTAAGCTGCCCGCCATTTCTCCTGAAAAACTGGCCAGGGCGCTGGATAGGTCCGGCTTCCTACTGGAGAGGGTTAAGGGAAGCCATCACGTCTACTTCAATCCCCAGACCAATAAGACTGTGGTAGTCCCGTTCCACGGAAGGGATCTACCCAAGGGCGTCTTGAACGAGATCCTGAAGCAGGCGGGCATAACCAGAGAAGAGCTCTTGGAACTGTTATAGGACCACAGTTGGGTTCTCAAGCCATCCTGATCAAGAAAAGATAACTGCAAAATGGAAGAAACTCCGAGGCGGCCTAAGCGGCCTTTTCGCCCTTCTCCGCCGCCTCCTTAGCCATCGTCCCGAAGAGCTCCTCCAGCTTCACCTTAATCTCCTTAATCGCATCGATGCCCGGACCCCCGACGTCCAGGGGCGACTCTCCGGCGAGGTCCGCCTCCATGAAGTTTCTGTCGAAGGGGACCGTCCCCAGGACGGGGACATTCATCTCCGCGAGCTTCTCCTTGATCTTCGTCTGCTCCTCGGGGGCCTTGCTGATGACCGCCATCACCCTCTCGATCCCCAGGTCCTTTGCGAGCTTCTTGATCCTCTCCAGGGTCTCGACGGAACGAAGGCCCGGCTCCACGACGGCGATCATGACGTCGACCCCCTTCGTCGTCCCGCGTCCCAGGTGCTCTATCCCCGCCTCCATGTCCAGGATGACCAGGTCCTTCTCCCGGAGGATGACGTGTCTGAGGAGCGCCCGCAGGAAGGCGGTCTCGGGGCACATGCAGCCGCTTCCGCCGGTGTCGATCGTCCCCATGACGGCCAGCTTTACCCCGTCGGGGCCGATGCAGCCGCACTTCTCGATGACGTCGTCTACTTTGGGGTTGAGCTTGAACATCCCAAACTCGGCGCTCGCCCTCTCCTGGACCATCTCCTTGTAGTCGGTGATGGGCCGCGGATTTTTGGCGACCCCCAGGGCGGAAGCCAGGTTCATGTCGGGGTCTGCGTCTATCGCGATGACGTTGTACCCGTCCCGGGCGAAGAGGCGGGCTAGGGTTCCGGCGAGGGTCGTCTTCCCGACGCCCCCCTTTCCAGTTATGGCTATCTTGATGGTAAGACCTCCAGGAAGTTGAATATCATCTCAGATTGGATCTCGGCTTGGATCTTCCCAGCTCAGATCTCCTGATATATATGGGAGGATCACAGTTTATATCGCTTCTGGATGGGCCGCCGGCCGGGGGCGGATCGGAGAATAGGGGAACGATGGGGATGAAGAAGGACGATGGGGATGAATACCGAAGAAAGGATGGATAGCAGGGACATTGAAGGGAGCCGTCGGGAAGGGGGGGCAAAAGAGACGCCTTCTACATCCCGGCCCCCGGATTGTCCGGCCAGCGGCCTCGGCCCCTTCGCCCCGGAGCTTCTCAGGAAGAGGTACCTTCGGCGGGACCTCACAGGGAACGTCGCCGAGACCGCCGAGGAGATGTTCAGCCGGGTCGCCCGGACCGTGGCGAGAGCCGAAGGGAGGTTCGGCGGAGATCGCCAGAGAGCTGCATCGAGGTATCGGGACGCCATGACGGAGGGGCTCTTCCTCCCCAACTCCCCGACCCTGATGAACGCGGGCCTCTCCCTGGGGCAGCTCTCCGCCTGCTTCGTCCTCCCGGTGGAGGACTCCATGGACGGGATCTTCGGCGCCCTGAAGGAGATGGCGAAGATCCACCAGAGCGGCGGGGGTACGGGCTTCTCCTTCTCTCGCCTGCGGCCGAAGGGCGACCCCGTCAGGGCGACCGGAGGCGTCGCCAGCGGCCCCGTCTCCTTCATGGAGGTCTTCGACGCCGCAACCGAGGTGATCAAGCAGGGGGGCCGCAGGCGCGGGGCGAATATGGCGGTCCTGCGGGCCGACCACCCCGACATCCTCGACTTCGTCCGCGCCAAGGAGAGGCCTGGAAGGCTTCAGAACTTCAACCTCTCGGTGGGGGCCAGCCGCGACCTGATGGCCAAAGCCCGGTCGGGGAAGGACTTCAACCTCAGAAACCCCAGGACCTGCCAGGTGGCAGAGACGATCGACGCCGCCGGCCTCCTCCGGGAGGTCGCCGCCAACGCCTGGAGGCGGGGCGACCCCGGGGTCCTCTTCCTCGACAGGATCAACGACTCCCACCCCCTCCCCGGGACGATCGAGGCGACAAACCCCTGCGGCGAGCAGCCGCTTCTCCCCTACGAGTCCTGCAACCTCGGCTCTGTCAACCTCTCCCGCTTCGCCGGAGGGGGCGAGGTCGACTGGGACGGCCTCGAAGGAACGGCCCGCCTCGCCATCCGCTTTTTGGACGACGTCATCGAGGTGAACCGATTCCCCCTCCGGAGGATCCGGGAGGCGACCCTGAAGAGCAGGAAGATCGGCCTGGGGGTGATGGGCTTTGCCGAGATGCTCATCGAGCTGGGCATATCCTACGCCTCAGAAGAGGCCGTCAGGACGGCGGAGGAGACGATGAAATTCATCGCCGCCGTCGCCAGGGACGAGTCTTGCCACCTCGGCGAGGAGCGCGGTTCCTTCCCGCTCCTGGAGGAGAGCAGCCTCGACTGCGACGCCATGAGAAACGCCACCGTCACCACGGTCGCGCCGACGGGGTCGATCAGCCTCATCGCCGGGACGAGCCCGGGGATCGAGCCCCTCTTCGGCCTATCCTACTCCCGGGACCTCCTCGGCGACGAGATGGTGGCGACTAGCCCCCTCTTCGAGAGGATGGCGAAAGATAGGGGGCTTTACACCGACGGCCTGATCCGCCACGTCGCGGCGCGGGGGACCCTGGCCGGGGCCCCAGGAGTCCCCGACGACCTGCGGGAATTGTTCGTCACGGCGATGGAGGTCGCACCGGCCCAGCACGTCAAAATCCAGGCGGCCTTCCAGAGGTTCACCGACAACGGCGTCTCCAAGACCGTCAACCTCCCCCCGGAGGCGACCGTCGAGGAGGTCATGGAGATCTTCACCCTCGCCGACGAGCTCGGCTGTAAAGGGATCACCGTCTACCGGTATGGCTCGCGAGACCAGCTCCTCCACCTGGGGGTGGGGAGAGGGGCCATAGCGGATACCGATCCCCGCGGCCTCGGCTGCCGGATCTGCGACTGAAGGGCGCGCCACCCCTGACCCCCCTGACCTCCGACCCCTCCCTCCCTCCCTTTCCCGCCAACAGAACCTCCGATAAGCCTTAAACCCCCGAAGATCCATCCTCCAAACATGAAGATCGGGATCGCCGACACCAACTTTGCCCGGTACGACATGGCCAGGGCCGCCATCAAGGAGCTGAAGCGGGGCTGCTCCGCCGAGATCGTTCGCTATACCGTCCCCGGGGTCAAGGACCTCCCGGTAGCCGCCAAGATCCTGATCGAGGAGCGAGGCTGCGACCTGGTGATGGCCCTGGGGATGCCGGGGCCAAAGCCGATCGACAAGACCTGCGCCCACGAGGCCTCGACGGGGCTGATCATGGCGCAGCTTATGACGAACACCCACATAATCGAGGTCTTCATCCACGAGGACGAGGCCGAATCCGAGAAAGAGCTAGCCACCCTCGCCGAGCGGCGGACCCGCGAGCATGCGCAGAACGTCATCAAGCTCCTCTACTACCCCGAGAGGCTCACCCGGGAGGCGGGGACCGGCCAGCGGGAGGGGTTCGAGGACGCGGGGCGGGTGGGGTACTGAAGGCATTAAGCCCTGAAATTTTAAGAAATGATAACTGTGCAGACTGGAACTCCATTGGTCATCGGTTAAGCCAAACAACCGCATTGAATTGCCCGCCGATAGCGGTTCTCTAAGACAAACAATTAAAAATTTATCTAAATCGCCTGCTGATTCCCACGTTTAGATATCACACACAGGGTATTCATCGCGTCGTTTTTCATGGCATAGGGTATATTGAAATATAATTTAATAATGAAAAGAATAACTCTTTACATAGAAAACTATCAAAATACCCTTAACCGATGACAAATGACTGGAACTCTAAAACTCAGCTCAAAAAAGGCCTAATATTTCTCTATCGGATCAGATTTGGCAAAGATCTCGGATGCGTTGATGAGAATACGTGTATTTATTTAAGCGAGCATAGGCCGTTAACCCCTAAGAATCTCACTAGTTAAGCAATATTCATAGTATTAAGGATGATACTTCTAATTTCTGGTGGGATATTATTTTTAGCCCAAAATTGTGCAATTTCTTTGCCTAATATGGGTTTTCCAGGAAATACATGTTCATTGCCAAATCTGTAGTAATAGTCGTCAATAATCTTAGATGTCGCTTTGCCTCTAGCTCTATTTTCATCAATATATTTAGCATCAATGCCTATTCCTGGGTCTATTTTTTCTAGAATTTGAACTAATGTGTCCGATTCTACATAATCTTCAAATTCTCCATTTTTGAGGATATGATAACCTCCAAATTTAAAATAACCTGCCCTATCTAAGTCTATTATATCCATAGATTTATCAATATCGCACACTAGATAGAAATAAATTTCTTTATATATGAGCATTGATAAGACTGATTTTAAATTTTGTTCTGAATATGGATATAGATGGATTCTATGCGCAATCATCGGATATCCCATGGATTTAAATAATATTGGGTACGCGCTAATCTCTGTCGGACCTTCTACCAGCAATAAAACTTCTTTTTGAGTTGAAATCGGCTCATTAACGATTGAATTCTTAAGCCAATGGACAATATTTCCTCTGCCAATCTCCTTTACGACATCTATAGTCGAAACAATATAGATATTGTCACGAGAAGGCTGACCGATTATTACTGCTTCTACACCAATAGAGTAAACCTTAATTACTTTTAGTTCTTCGCCAATAAACCCGTTTATAAATGCCATTATTTGGCATATATCTGAATATATAGCGATTTTATTATCGACTTTAGGAATGTAATGAACTAATAAATAATTATCTTCAAGTATTATATCTTTTATATTGTATTTTTCTTTTAAATTGAAAATGCCATTCTCTAATGCAGTTTTTGCCGTCTTAATAAGCTGATTGATATCGAAGTTGTCCAATAGAGTTGTTTTTCTTTTGTCCATCGATTCGTCTCCAAGAACCTCAGTGGTGATCTTTTGTGGAACACATATATTTATAGATTCTGAGGATAATTCAGATACTCGTAAAATTTATCTTTTCGAGAGGATATTAATTGATTTTCCAAACAAAGCGATCCATTTGCTAACCATATCAAAATCGATTCCTGCCAGCGAAACCCATTTCAATCAAAACCGCTCTCCACCGCTTATTATTGTATATTATCGTACATGATTGGAGCATAGATCGATTTGAATCCAAGAGACCTCGCACCGATGCACCCAAACGCTTACAATTCACCGACCCGGAGGCGGCCCTGATCTTCCTCGCGCCGCGGCCTTGCCCGGCCCTTCCGGCCCCGATTATCCTCATCCTCGCGATCACCTTCTCTGCAATACCTTGATCCTCCTCGCCGTCCGCGTCTAGGTCATCTTCATCCCCGGACGAAGGCGTCCCCTATCCCCGCCAAGAGAATATACTTTGACCGCAACCTTAGGAGAATATGGCCAGAGGAAGCTCGATTGTCGGCAGAAGCGCCCGGAGGCCCCTTACATGCCCAAGCTGAAGATCCGGGGCGGGGACCTGGACCTGGTGGAGTACGAGTTCAGCCCCTTCTCCCCCGGCGAGAAGATCAAGGCCCTGGGGATCGGTGGCCGGACCCTCGCCCCCCCGGGAGGGGGGATGGCGACTGACGGAGAGATATCCAAAACTCTCCAAAAGCGCATCCGTCTGATGACATCCTCTTCGTGAATTCTTCCGTCCGTCCCGGCAGCCTCCTTGAAGCCCCGACGCTATTGAGGGGTTATATCGAATAGAATAAATATCCGATAACGCCAACAGATAGCCGATAAAAGGAGGATAGTCGATATGCCTGACCAATCGACTCAGGGATCGGGGAGAAACAAGGCAAACAAGCGGAAGAACAACAATCCCAGTGCCTGCGTCTGCCCTCGGTGCGGCTTTGAGATCGAGAAGACCGCTGGCGTGAACTGCCGTTCGATAAAATGTCCGGAATGCAGAGTTCCTCTTATGGGCAAATGACCGTCTGATGCTCGCCCCTGACGCTGACAAGGCCGGCCCCGTCCGGACCTGCCAGATCCCCAGAACTTCGATTCGAGGACCGCCAGGCATCCCTGATATCTCAGGCGTCTCTGGCATCCCCCTTTTTTCGAGCTATCTATAAGACCGCAAAGGAGCCGAAGGGGGCTGATGACGAGGATCGATAGAAATACCAGGGCGACGACGCAGCCGGGCTTGGGACGCCAGAGGCCGCCTATCGATACGAGGACGACGATGACTCTCGGGCAGGGGTGTTATCTTGAGCAGAACTCTCCGGAGATATCACCGGAACAATATCATATCTCCCTTTCCGGCCGGATCATCTGAAGAGGTTGCCTCCCCGGTCCAGGAGGAGGTGGAGGTTGTAGCCTAAAAAGGAGGCGAGGGCGATGAAGAGCGCCTCGCCGGGTGCCGCCTCGAAGCCGAACCGGACGATGGCGAAGGCGATGAGGGCGTAGACGGCGGCGAAGACCGAGGAGTGGACGACGCCCCGGTGGTCTGGCATCAGGACCCGGAAGAGGTTCCAGCCGACGACGGCGGCGATAGCCGCTCCAAACCAGGCGAGGGAGAGGTTGATGATCGGGTACGGGGTCAACGTGAAGACGAGACCCAGGTTCTTGAAGGCCGATATCCCGACGGCGACGGCGACGAAGGGCTTGATCACCCTGTGGATGAGGGCCTCGGGATGGTCTATGTCCGGCAGGTCCGAGCCGATGACGTAGAAGACGTAGCCGAGGGACATCGCCATGAAGGTCAGATCGATGGGGAAGCCGAGGTATAAGTCCAGAGCCGCCAGAAGGAAGATCGCTATCGGGTACGTTAAAATGCCCGCCAGGACGTGCTCGTCGTAGTTCAGGGCCGCCGCCCCCGACCCAAAAACCGTCCCTCCTCCGATATCTCCGGCCCGAAGATCTCCATCCAACTCACCCCTTCAGGTCGGAAGCGACGACCGGCGGAGATTTTACCCTTTCCCTCCGCCGGAAAAGCGCGAACTCACTCCAGGGGCCACTCGCCGATGGCCGAATCGACCTCCTCCATCAGCCGGATCGTCTCCTTCAGGGCGACGATTATCCTCTGGTAGTGTGTCAGTTCGTCGTAGGAGAGCTGCCTTCCCCTCCGGTCCTTCAGCCACTTATCGCAGACCTGGTAGCCGCCTACCTGATGCTCCCAGACCTCGGGAGGGACGCCCTCGAAGTACTGGCTCTTGTTGATGTAGACCCGACCCGCCTCAAGGACGGCCCCATCTTTCGATCCCGGCTCCGTCTCCCCCGGCGCGAAATATTTCGGGCGGCCCTTCTCCACCCGGTTGTCCCCGACGACGGGATAGCGGGTGGTAGGCTGCCCCAGAAGGGGAGATTCGAGGAGATGGAGCCCCACCAGCTCGCCGCCGAGCTTCACCAGCCGGCGGAACTTCGAAAGGTCAGACGTCAGGGGCACCCTCGGGAAGTCGATCTTCAGAAACTCGGCGTACCTCTCCCGATAGCTCGGCGAGTGGAAGACGGCGTAGATGTAGTCGAAGACGTCCTCCGGCCCGAAGGTCGCCTCACGGTCTACCCCCCCGTCTATCCTGCGCCAAACGGCCACATTCCAGGATAATTATATACCTCTTCAGAGCCAAAGTTGAGTTGATGGAGAGCATAGAAGAGCTGATGGAAAAGCTCCCACCAGACCTCCAGCAAGAGGTCAAGGATTTCGCCCGGTTCCTGGTGGAGAAGAAGGCGAAGCCGAGACGAAAGAAGCTCCGTCTGACCTGGGCAGGGGGCCTCCGGGAGTTTCGCAACCAGTATTCATCACTTGATATTCAAAAGAAGTCTCTCGAATGGTGGGGCGACTGACCCTACCAGCAGAAACCCGCTTTTGATGGTTTGATGCTCTTCAGATCCCAATCCCTCGATCCAGCCCCGCCGCTCGAGCGAGGCCGACCGCCTCGGCGTACTCCCGCAGGGTGATCGGCCGGCTCAATTCCGGATAGCTGTAGGCCTTGTAGCAGGGGTGGTACTGGGCCATGACATTGAGGTAGGTCTCCGGTGAGACCTCCTCGGCCAAAAAACGGACGACCTCGGCGGTCCCGGCCAGGTTCTCAGGCAGGACCAGGTGGCGGACGAGGAGCCCCTGGATGGCGACCCCGTCGTCGTCGACCTCCAGGGGGCCGACCTGCCGGTGCATCTCTCGGATCGCCGCCTTCATGATCCTCGTGTAGTCGGGGGCGTCAGAGTACTTTTTTGCGGCCGAGTCGGTCCCGTACTTGGCGTCAGGCATGTATATGTCGAAGATCCCGTCGAGGAGCCGGAGGGTCTCGACGGAGTCGTACCCCCCGGAGTTGTAGACCAGGGGTACCAAGAGGCCCATCGCCGCCGCCTCGCAGAGCGCCTCCAGGATCTGCGGGACGAAGTGGGTGGGGGTGACGAAGTTGATGTTGTGGCAGCCGCCTTCCTGGAGGCAGATCATCATCTCGGCGAGCTTCGCCGGCGAGACCTCCCGCCCTTCCCCCAGATGGCTGATATCGTAGTTCTGGCAAAAGACGCATCGGAGGTTGCAGCCGGTCATGAATATCGTCCCCGAGCCGCGGGTCCCGACGAGGGGCGCCTCCTCGCCGAAGTGGGGGGTGAAGCTCGATACCCGGGCGAGCCGTCCGCTGCGGCAGTACCCCACCTCCCCCGCCAGCCGGTTCACTCCGCAGGCCCGAGGGCATATGTCGCAGCTTTCGAGACTGTCGAGGGCAGCCTCGGCCCGCTCCCGCAAGGTCTCTTGGGGCATCTGGTTGTAGCTCGCCAAGGGGGATCACCTCAAAATCGGTCTCTTGAATTTACTTCATCTCTGATGGTAAATACTTTTGGCGGTGGTCTATTTTTTACCTCCCGACTCACCCTCGCCAAAAGAAAGCCGGAAATATGGAGAGCGTAATCGGTAATACGTCAAAATATTGGTCAGACGGAGATCCGCACCGGGAGATGATCATGAAGACGAGACAGCTTAAGAGAGAGGATTTCGAAGGGCTCTTCGAAGAGAAGATCCTGGAGAGAGGCTGGAGGTACTTCGAGGAGGATCGGGTCGACGACCCCATCATCGCTGACGGCGTCGTCCGGGCGAAGGTCCACGGGACCGCCAGCTACGCCGTCGAGGTCGACCCGGAAAGGATGATCCTTTTCTGCTCCTGCCCCTACTTCGACACCTACGGCAACTGTAAGCACCTCGCCGCCCTCCTCTACCACCTAGCCGATGACCCCGAGGTCGACTCCCTCGACGAGACGATCCGAATCCTTGAGAAGAAGTCCAAGAGGGAACTCGTCACCCTCCTACAGGGGATCATGCGCGCCGAGCCGAAGCTCAGGCATCTTCTCACCGGAGACCTCGGCGACCTCGATAGAGAGGTCCGGGGACTGAAAGAAGGGTTCCTCGATGCCGACCCCGACCTATTCGTAGAGAAGGAACGACGTCGAAAAGGGGATCAGAGGAACCTGATCCCCTTCGGCATCTCCCCGAACCTATCCCGGAACGCCTCCGGCCAGTTCTCGGGGTCCAGACCCTTCTGGGCGAGGAAGGCGCTCGCCCACCGCTCCAGGCCGACGCCGGAGCAGCCGCTCCATAGGGGGTCGCCGGACTGGGCCTTGACGTTGAACCCCCTCGGGTACTTGTCGCCGTTTATGGAGAGGTTCTGAAACTCGATCCAGTCGCCGTTGTAGGGGAGCAAGGCCTCGTAGTCGACGGTCCCGGCCCCAGTCATCTCCGCAAGGCCGGTCTTGCCCTCCTGGGCCATGAACCACGGCGTCACCCACGCCATCCGCCACCGAAGCTCCAGGATCTCCTCGAAGATCCTCCTGTAGCAGTCTTTGAGCTTTTCGGCCTCTTCCTTCACCTGCTCCTGGGTCCCCATCCAGACGATCTCGATCCTGTGGAACTCGTCGACCCTCTCGATCCCGTGAATCCCACCGCTCTCGTAGCGGTGGCTCGTCCCCGACCGGTCGAAGATCTTGATGGGGAGGTCATCACTGGGAAGGGTTCTCCCCTGGAAGAATACCCAGGATGGGGGGCACTGGGCGTAGCACATCCCGCCGATGGGGTTGTCGATCTTCTCCTTGATGAGTTCCACGGGGACCTCCCGGGTCACCTTGTAGTGGTCCATCACCTCGGCCCAGAACTCGGGGTCCCGGGTCTTGGGGGGACAGACGTAGTAGATCTCGGGGTATACGCCCATGGCGTGGCCGCTCTTCTTCCAGACGTCCCAGGTGACGAGCTTGGGAAAGATCATCTCTCGGTAGCCCAGGGGGCCTATCATCTCCTCGAGGACGATCCTCTCGAAGGCCCGGAAGAGGTGGGTCCCCTCGGGGCCGTAGATCCACTGCCCCCGGCTCGCCCCGTGCTTGATCCACCCCCTGCCCACCATCTCCTCGGTGGGGTCTTTCTCGAACTTCGCCGGCCGCTGCGGGCTCTCCCAGAGGAGCTCCCAGTGCTCCGCCTTGCCGCCGTAACCCTGGGATGCGATCTTCTCGTCCAGGAGGCTCACTATCCTGTCGGGGACCTGGTTTCGGAGGTCCGCCTCGTCGACCTCCAGAGAGAGGGTCAACGTCCCGTCCCGGTGGACCATCTCCCGGACGTGGGGAATCTTGTGGTCGATGGAAGTCTCCGATTCGACCTCGATCTCGTACTTGTTGACCTCGATGCCCCTGACCCCGATCCTGTGCTTCTTTCCCAGAAGCTCCGCGAGGGGCCTTCGGAGCCGGAGGACGGCGTCGTGGGCCCGGACGTACCGGTCGCTCTCGATGACGACGGATATCTCCCCATCGTCGAGGTCCCATCCCAGGACCCGCGCCCCCTTCCCCTCGGCCGCCCCTTTCTTCAAAAGGTCGGCGGAGCTCTCTAAGAACTCCCGGACGTCCCCTTCGGCGCCTTTCGCGTCGGCGCTGAGCCTGTAGCTCGCCTCCAAATGAAACTTCACGTCCCCACCTCTCGATTCAAAAGATCTTCTGCAATCTTGACGTTCGTGATCAGGTCATCGGCGGTGGCGAGGACCGTCCCCGCCCTCTCGGCGGAGAACACCACCTCGAACTCGCCGACCCCGACTTTGACGACCATCCCCGGCAGGTTGTCGGGGTCGAGGGAACGGGCGACCGCCTCCGCGCCATCCCCCTCAAACCGGAGCCTCGCCCGGATCATCCCTTCCTCCCTCCGGCGAGCTGCCTTGCCACCACCTCATCGACGATCTTCATGAACTCCTCCTCAGTACCCAGGGGGACGGAGGCGCCGCTGGCGACGCTGTGGCCGCCGCCGTTCCCGCCCACCTTCTTCGCCCCCTCCTTGAGGGCGACGGAGAGGTCGAGGCCGCAGAATACGAGAAGCCTGTTCCCCCGGGCAGATACCTTGACGATCCCCTCGGACCTGTTCAATATGACCATCGGCTTGTCGGCGTAAAGGTAACGGACGCAGAGGCCGGAGACGACCCCCGCAGCATCCATATCGTCGAGGATGGCGTACCTGAGGTTCTCCGTCTCCTTCAGCCTCTCTTCCACCTGCCGGACCTCCGAGAGGGTCTTCGCCCTGTAATCGTGGTCGATATTTATGCAGTCCGCCAGGAAGGACCGATCCCTCATGCAGAGGGTCAGGGCGCGCCCCGCCTCCTCCATCTTGCCGCAGGAGTTCAAGATCCACATCAGCTCGAAGGCGTTCTCGACGACCTCCCTCTTCAGCCGGATCGTCTCCCCCACCACAGAATCAGCGGCGAAGGACCCCTGCATCAACACCTTCAGGACGAGAGCCGTCGAGAGGCGGGATAGCTCCTTACGCCCAAGTTTGGGAAGCTCGCCTGCGACCCCCACCTCTTCGAGAAAAGCCCTCGTCTTCTCAACATCGCCGGTGGTATCCAGAAGGGGGTCGAGGGCTGTCGCCAGGACGGACTCCAGGGGGCCGTCGTCCATCTTGAGGCCTGGGCGGACCTCCACCACCCCAGAGTTCGCCGCCTCCTCCAGAATCGTCCGGTTCGCCCCCATCATCATCTGCCGGTCGCCTAGGGCCCCCACCAGGGCGAGCCCCGCGAGGTCGACGTTATCTCCCATCTCCCGGACGACGGTGTATACGGTGCCGGAGGCGGAGATCTCGAAGGCGCCGTCCACCCCCACCAGGTGAGGGTTGACGTGGAAGCAGTCGAGGTCACCCACGGGGGTGTGGTGGTCGAAGACGAAGACCTCCCCCTCTATCCGCGATACGAGATCGGGCTTTCCGCTCCCCATGTCGCAGAAAACCACCGGTGGCTCGAGGGCGTCGACGACCGAAGGGTCGAGCCTGCTGACGAGGGAGGCGTGAAAGGGTATATCCGCCCTCTGGAGGGCGGTGCAGATCAGGCCCGCCGAGGCGATCCCGTCGGCGTCGTTGTGGGATATGACCCTAGCGCAATCACACTGCAAGAGGGAGCTGGCCGCGGCCTTTGCCAGCTTCTCCAGCCGTTTCATGTGATGAGCATCTCAGCGGTCTCTGGCTTGTACTGCCAGTTCGCAGGCAGCAGTCCGGTACCGCGATAGTACTTTGCAAGACGTCTGATCTTGTTCTCGGTGAGCTGCAGCCACCTTCTGTTGTGGATGTCCTTCTTGTTGCTGGCGAGGTGTTTTCTCATGCCGATCGCCTTTCGCATCAGGTTTGCGAGGTCCTCGGGAATCTCCGGCACCTCGGCGTTATCCCTCAGGTACCTGGTGAGCTTCGTCCCCAGGATCGGCTTGACGCTGGGCACCCCGTACTGGTCTCGAAGGGTGAGCCCGATCATGGTGGGTGAGATGCCGTTCCCGTAAAGCCTGAGAACGTGCTTTCCCAGCTCCTCCTTGTTCATGTCGCACCACTCGGGTGGCGTCGATCTAAAAGGCGGCCTCGACCTCGAGGACCCCTTTCTTCTGGTGTGCATTCTGGCCATATCAAATCCTCATTATAATCTCAAGTCAGATAAAGGCGAAGGTAAGCATCCCAGCCTACCAAGCGATAAAAAGGTTGCGCCCTCCAGGATGGAGGCCCTTATATATTCTACGTCTCCATCTCCGACCATGCTCCCCCCGTTCATGGACCCCCTCTTCTACATCCTGGGAAAGGCGGTCTTCGTCGCCGCGCTGGCGGTCCTAGCCGCCGCCTTAGTCGGGGCGGTCCTCATCGCCTACTCCTTCAAGACCGGCCACTTCTTCATGGCGCGGATCATGCTCACCTTCGTATCCCTGCTGGAGAGCCTGATAAAGGCGATATTCAGGACCTTCGGTGCCGACGACGCCATCGTCGACGAGGTGGGGGTGAAGCTCCGTAACTACATCAACCAGGAGAAGTTCCGGAAAGTCCCCCGGGAGGATAGGGCGATCTTCATGCCCCAGTGTCTCCGGTCCATCGACTGCCCGGCGAAGCTCACCCCAGAAGGGTTACTTTGCATCAACTGCGGCAAATGCGGCATCGGTGCCGCCAAGGCCTACGCCGAAGGGCTCGGATACAGGTTCTTCGTCGCCCCGGGCTCGGGGGTGATTAAGAGGATGATCAAGAAGTACAGGCCTGGGGCGATCGTCGGCGTCGGCTGCATCATGGAGATAAAAGAGGGGGTCGACCTCTGCCACAGGTACGATATACCCGCCATCGGGGTCCCTCTCCTCACCTCCGGCTGCATATCGACGAAGCTCGAATGGGACCGGTTCTACGAGACGATATCCGATGGGGAGAGGTCCGGACCGGCCCATGATGATGAGCCGGCACGATAATTCAGCCTCTTGACCTCTCCTCCAGAGCTCGGATCACCTCTCCAAGCCGTTCGATCTCCTCGCCGTACTCGGCCCAGTTCCCGGCCCGAAGCTCCTCTTGCGCCGCCCGATAGTGCGATCCTGCCCTGACTATCAGCTCCTCGCTGGACAGCTCGTCCCTCTCGATCTCCGTCGCCGTTCGTTGGACCTCGGGGGCGAGGTCGAAGATCTGGCCGAGGGCCGCCTCCAGCGTCTCCTCCATCACCAGCCTGTTGCCGTAGGATACGACGACCCTCCGCAGCTCCGGAAGCTCCCCGATATCCGCCCGGAGGTAGAGGGGCTCGACGTAGAGGAGGCTGTTATCTATCGGTATCACCAAGAGGTTGCCCCTGATGACTGTGGACCCCATCTGGTCCCAGAGCGTCAGCTGCTCGGAGATCTCGGTGGACTGGTCGATCCTCGCCTCGATCTGCATCGGCCCGAAGACGAGCTGATCCTTGGGGAACCGATAGACCAGGATATCGCCGTAGTTCGGCTGGTCGCAGATGGCCGACATCCAGGCGATCATGTTGTTCCTAGACCTCGGGGTGAAGGGCTGGATCAGCATGAACTCCTCGCCGAACTCGCTCTCGGGGATCTTCATGATGACGTAGTAGGGCTCCACCGGCTGCCGCCCACCCTGGTATATCTCCATCGGCGTCTCCCAGGCGTCCTCTTTGTTGTAGAATATCTGGGGGTCGGTCATGTGGTAGTTCTGGTAGATCCCGGCCTGGATGCTGAAGAGGTCGACGGGATACCTCATGTGGGCCATAAGCCCCTCCGGCATCGAGCCGATGGGCTGGAAGAGGTCGGGGAATATCGCCTCGTAGGCTTTTACGATGGGATCGTCCTCGACGACGTAGTAATAGACCGTCCCGTTGTAGGCGTCGACGGCGACCTTCACCGAGTTTCTGATATAGTTGAACCGCCCCGTCGGCTCCGAGTACGGGTAGCGGTCGGATATGGTGTAGGCGTCGATGATCCAGAAGAGACGGCCGCCCTCCAGGACTATGTAGGGGTCCCTGTCGTAGGCGAGGAAGGGGGCGACGGTCCTCGCCCTCTCCAGAATGTTCCTGTGGATCATGATCCTGCTCTCACGGGTCAGCTCGTTGCTGAGGAGGATCTTGGGGCTCATATGCCTGTAGGCCATGAGGAGCTTCATCAACGGGTCGAGGAGGACGCCGCCGGTCCCGGCGTAGGTGGTGTAGACGTTCTGGTCCCCCATGGGATAGTCGAATTCCAGGACGTTGGTGTTGACGATGACGTAATCCATCCTCCCCTCACCGTAGTAGATCTCGGGCCTCGTTATATCGCCGAGGATCGACTCCGGCGGCAGGTTCTTTATGAAGAACTCCGGAAGCCCTTCGGCCGTCGCCGCGTTTACGGGGCTCATGGCGATCCCGTAGCCGTGGGTGTAGAAGAGGTGGAGGTTCTGCCAGGTCTTCGCCTGCTCAGGAAGGCGATCGGTGGATATCTCTCTAGCCGAGAGCATCACCTGCCTCTTCTTCCCGTCTATCTCGTACCTGTCGACGTCTACGTCCATAAACTCGTAATAGAGGCGTATCTCCTGCAGCTGCTTGTAGGTGGTGAGGAGCGGTCTCCAGTCCCAGATCCTGATGTTATCGACCGTCTCGGCGTTTCTCCTGATATCAGCGCCGGTGAGGTTGTAGTCGACGGGAAAGTCCCTCACCTCGATGTTGTCGAGGCCGTAGGCCTGGAGGGTGTAGTTGATGTTGTGGGCTATGAACGGCCGCTCCAGAGATAGCTCGTTTGGGGATACGCTGTACTGCTGGATGACAAGAGGGTATATCGTCCCCGCGGCGCCAGCCCCCACCACCAGAACAGCGATCGCCAGGGGGATCTTCGACGACCTCTTCCCTGCGGCGAAGAGGAAGAGGAGGACGGCGGCGAAGAGCGCCACGGCAGCGAAGACGTAGAGGAAGGGGAGGCGCGCGTAAACGTCGGCGTAACCCGCGCCGAAGACGACGCCTCCGCCGGAGTAGAGGATCTCGTACCTGTCCAGGAGGTACCGGAGGGAGAATAGGAGCGCCAGGATCCCCAGGAGGGCTCCGATGTGGCCGAAAGCCCTTTCGGGGATCGACCTGGCTATCTCGGCATAATCCCTCTCCGCCGGGTCGAAGATCAGCCGGTCGGCGTGGAGGTAGAGGTAAGCTCCGGCGGTTATAGCCAGGTTGACCATGACCACAAAGAAGATCGCATACCAAAAGGACCAGAGGAAGGGCAGGGTGAAGACGAAGAACCCTATGTCCATCCCGAATAGAGGGTCAGCCACCCCGAAGGGCTGGGCGTTCAGGGCCAAAAGAACCCTCTCCCACCCCTGCTGAGCCACAAGTCCGAAGAATATCGATATCAGGACCACGGCCCATGATAGGTGCCTCGGCCTGTTCCCGATCAGCCTCAGGTTGGCGAGGCTCACCGCACCGAAGGCAATGGTCGCGACGAGGAAGAGGGCGATCCTCGTCGTTATCATGGTTTCATAAACGCTGGAGTAATCTAGGGTCGCAAACCACCGCCATTCCGTCAGGATATAGGCAATCTGACCTGAAAAGACCAGAAAAAGCATAAGGGCCAGAAAGACCCCGCGTTCAAACCTCATAAAAACACCTCTAAAATTACAGACTATCGGCCATCTCGGCCAGGCTTCTCATCTTCCTGCTTGCGGGAGGCGAGATGATGCGTTCCGCGTCCTGCTCCGCCGACGGCGTTGATCTCGTCCTCGCAGCCAGAGGCCATCTCGTCGAAGATGGGGCAAAAGCCACAAATCCCCCTTGCCGCGCCACCTCCATCATCGAGAACTCCTCCAATGCTGCCGGAATTGTCATATTAAAGGGCAGGCAGGTCCGGATAAATAGCTTTCGTTGATAGGATCCAAGGGTTGCAGCAGGATCGAAAGAGAAACGAAGAAACAAAAGGAACGGCCCCGACTTGGAGAGGCCAAGAAGGCAGCGGGAGCGACGAGAGGGCTCCTGCAGAGCTTGAGAAAAATTTTAAAATAGGTTGAGCTTACTCGAGGGTGATCGCCTCTGAGGGGCAAGCCTCGACGCAGGTTCCGCAATCGGTACACTTGTCGGCGTTCACCACTGCTATTTCTTCGTCGTCCATGGTGATCGCTTCTTCGGGGCACTCCTCGACACAGGTCCCGCAACTTACACACTCATCTCTGTTGACTACTGCCGGCATTACAAATTCCTCCAAAGTCGCCAAATTAGGCAAATTTAGAGTCTGGGATATACGATATATAACTTTCGTTAAGGGCATCGATATCATAAATAAGGTAGAACGTGCCCTCCCTGGTGGGAGAGGACGTCTCTGGCTGAGGCCGGGACTTCAGCTGAGGTCGGAGTACCTGTTCCTGTCCTTGAGCTCCTGCTTCTTCGCCTCGTTCCATCCGCTCACCGACTGGAGGTAGCCAGTGACCCGAGAGAGGTGTTCCAGATGGTCGGAACCGCACCGTGGGCACTCCTCTTTGAGGCCGGGTGATACGCAGAAGCAGCTGAGGCAGACGGTCATGTCCCGGGTGAAGGCGAAGTAGCCGATCTGGGTGGTTCTTGCGAGGTTCATGGCGAAGTCCATCAGCCCTTCGGGATCCGGAGCCGACTCTCCGAGGAATATGTGGAATATGTTCCCGCCGTCGACTATGGGGAAGAAGACGTGCTCCAGCCTCGCCCTCTGGTAGATCGATACGTCCAGGGACGGGGGGACGTGGGTCCCGTTGGTGTAGTATACGGGGAGATCCCGGGTCGCCTGGATCCTGGTCATGGCGGTATCCAGATCGCCCTTGACCACCCTCTTGGCGCAGTCTCGAAACTCCTCGTGAAGGAGGTCGGAGACGGCGAACCTCTGGACGACGGTCTCCGCCGGGGTCCTGGCGAGGGCGATGGTCATGCCGTGGCGGCGGGAGAGCTCCTTGGCGTAGACCTCCATCTCCGTCATCGCCCTCACCGCCAGCTTCCATGCCTCCTTCGACTGGTGCATCTGGGAGCCGGTATGGAACTGGACCATCTCGTTGACGCCGACGACCCCGATGGTGTAGACGAGCCCCTCCAGGTCGACGGCCACCGTCCCCTTCTTGCCCGTATTGGGGTCCTTCGGCCTCTGGGTGGCAAACGGCATCCTCCGGTTCTTGATCACCTGGTTCATCCACTCCCGTTTGACCTTGAAGATATCGACGGCGGTGTCCATCAGACCCCGGAGGTACTCGAAGAGGAGGTCGTCGTCGCCCCGGGCGAGGTAGGCGGCCCGGGGGCAGTTGAGGGAGACGACCTGCCAGGAGCCCATTGAGAAGTGCATCCCGTCCCTGAAGCAGAGCTTCTCGTCGAAGTCCGCGTCGCTCTCGAAGGTGGCGGCGAACTGATACGCACAGCATTGATAGCAGCTGATCCCCTTCCCGGCGCCCCTGTATGCAGGAAGCTGGTTGTCGTAGTAGGGGGTTCCGAACTTGGAGGCGAGCTTGAAGGTGAGAAGGTAGAGGTCCCGGTACGTCGGGAGGTCCGGGTGAGCGGCGTTGAACTCGTCGTCCTCGGCCATGAAGTCCGGCTCGATGGAGATCTCGGGCTTGGGGAAGTTGAAGGGCTTGCCCCAGTAGTCCCCCTCCAGCATCACCTCCATCAACGCCTTGAAGCCGAGGCGGACCTCCTTCTCGAACTCGCCGTAGGTCTTGAGGGGGGCGGAGCCGCCGTCCCATACCTTCCCCTTGTAGACGACGGGCTTGTCCCTCCAGAGCCTGGGGACCCCGGGGCTGAGCTGGACGGAGGAGAAGACGACCTGGCCGCCCCGGGCGACCATCATCTGGGTCATCTCGTAGACGAACATCTGCATCAGCTGGCAGATCTCGGAGTAATCGAGCCCTTCGAGATAGGGGGCGAGGAAGGTTAAGAAGTTGTAGAAACCCTGCCCTCCGGCGAAGTTCGTCTGGGCGGAGGCGAGGGCCTTGACGGCGTGGAGCATCGCCACCTCCGGCTTCTTCGCGGGGCCCGCGACGGAGGCCTTCGTTCCCGAGCCGTCGGGCATGAGGCCGTAGTAGAAGAAGTATCGAAGGTCCCAGTCCTGGCAGAAGGGGCGGGTTCCGAAGTACTCCAGGTCGTGGATGTGGAGGTCGCCGGCGAGGTGGTGGTCCGAGAGGTAGGGCGGTATCAGGAGGAGGTACTGCTCCTTTGAGATCTTGTCTGCCTTCTTCTTGTGGCTCGTCTCGGCGTTCTCCTGGAGGTTTGCGTTCTCATGGGCCTCAAAGCCGGAGCCGACGTCGATGAGGTGGGCGTCGTAGACCGGGGTACCGACCCGCGTGCAGATGTTCCTCCACTCCAGGTGGTGGCGCTCGATGAGGATGACGTTGACGATCTCCCTCACCAGGGGGCCGGAGAGGAACTTGACGTCCATCCATCTTATCCGCCGCTCCACCTCCCGGGCGATCTCTCTAGCCTCCTCCTCGGAGATGCCGGGGATCCGGTAGAACTGCTCGGAGAGCTTCGTCTCCCTCAGGAGCTGGTTTATCACGGCATCCTTGTTCCACCTCATCAGGTGGCCGTCGGTGGTCCTGACCATCGGCATCTCCGATAGAAGGGAACCTACCAGCGTTTGCTGCTGCGTTTTATGTCCGTTAACCTTCCGGCTCAAAGACGAAACCCCCACGGGATTAGTGAGAAGGCGGATGGGACGGAAGGCGTGGCGAGTTTATGGTACCCCCTCCCGCTCCAGTCTTCACCCCCAATGGTAAGGGCCCGAAATTTATAACCCCTTCGCCCAATAGGGACTAAAATTATAATATAAGTTCTCCCTCGACTCGGACCCCTCGCTGAGGCCTCATCGCTACTCTTCATCGATATTTAAAGCGTCGGGAAATGGAGGTCTATTCGGGGTTTTAGCCCATAAAACCCTGATATTTCGGTCGCATAGCCCACCGCGACCTTCTATCGGAGGGTCGTTGGTGAATAGATCACCTCTCGACCGATCGCGAATCCCGGACTGGATATCTTCCGCTATTTTTGATTGAAATGGGACGGCAGAGATCAGGAGTGGGCATCTCTGCCCGTCCCGCCGAGCCGCTCGGCGTATCCGGCGAGGACGGCCAAGAACTTCTCAGCCCTCCGGTGGTAAGCCTCCTTCTTGATCGCCCCGGAGTCGTCGAAGAGCTCCTGGACTTTGGGGAAGTAGAGGACCTCCCCCGTCGGGAGCATGTGGAAGCGGACGCAGGTCGCGATCAAGTGCTCGATCATCCGGGCGCCGCCGAATACCCCGGAGGAGACGCCGCAGATCCCCACAGGCTTTCCGAAGTACTCCGCGTAGAGGAGGTCGAGCATCATCTTCAGCTCCCCCGGGTAGCCGTGGTTGTACTCCGGGGAGACGATGACGATCCCGTCGGCCCGGAGGACCCGCTCCTTGAGTCGGGCCGCCGCCTCGGAGGTCTTGGAGTCGTCCGTCGCGGGGAGGCGGTAGTCGCGGACGTCGATGATCTCGCTCTCGAGGCCGAACTCCGCGGCCTTCGCCAGCATGAACCTCGCGACCTTCTCGGACTCGCGCCCCTCCCGGGCGGTCCCGAGGATGATGGGGATGTACATAGGTCTCTATTTCTTGGTCAAGATATGAATAGGCTTGTTCCGACCCGGACGGCGCTGGAGGCCGCTGGCGCAGACCTCGGGGACGTCGTCAAGTGGAACGTCCCCGTCGCCGCCGGCCAGCCCATCCAGCCGGCCCGCGAGGCGTTCGTGAAGATGTGGGGAACGCGGCCCAACCCGCCGGCGATCACCGTGGCCATCGTCTCGGGGCTCGCCCGCCCGGAGTTCCTGGTGGAGATGGACGCGGTAGCCGTGGTGGCGGAGCGGAGATAATAGCATATCACATACCAAAAAACGATCCTACCTTCGATCCCCCACGTGGCGAGTCAGCTGAGATAAAAACAGGTTTGCAGATAGATCCTCTGCCGGTTCGATGTAGTTCTCATCGGAGCGGGATCTTTCGCGATCTGCAATGATGAAACATGCTGCATTGTACTGACGCTCTCGGACCAGCTTCCGGCAGAATAGCTCGTACCTCTTGGCATATGAAGCGCCCCGAAACTCCTCGAAGACGGGAAAGTGGGGCTCCTGAGTTCTCACCGGGCTTCTTGATCCCGGGCAGTCCTCCAGCAAGAACAGATATCCAAGCCAGGGCGCAGGGGATGTGCGAAAGGCACCTTCCCTGTAGGCGGTCCAGATGTCCAGGGCCGTGCCCATCGCCTCTTCGGTGCGGTTGTTGAAGTTGTTTCCGAACGACGAGCCAACCTGTGACTTGAGCTCGATGGCAGCCTGAAGCTCCCCGTCAACTACCACCACGATATCCCAACCCTTGACCGGCCGGAAGAATCCGGGCAGGTGGGTCCTTTTCGTATAGATGTTCCCCTCATCGACGCCGCTTGCCGTCATCAGCTCGATGATCTTCCGGACAAATCCGTCCATCTGCTTTCCGCCAGTGACCGCGCTCCGCGCCCCCTGATCAGACCTGCCGCGCCTCTCCTGATCCTTTATCTGCCGATCTCTCATCTGCCAGAAAGTTTTCACAGCGTCAGAGAAAACGAGGTCTCCAGCGAAATCTGTGATAATCCCACCCCCTAGAAGCCGTCAAAATCCAGCGTAAGCTGCTTATTTCTGATCTTGTTGAGACGATTCGAGGCCATCTCAAAATATGTCGGCTCGATCTCGAATCCCACGCTGCTCCGCCCCCACTGGCCAGCGGCCAAGTTTGTGGTTCCCGTGCCCATGAAGGGGTCGAGGACCGTATCACCGACGAAGGAGAACATCCTTATGAGCCTCTCTGCAAGGGCCAGAGGGAAAGGGGCAGGATGTTTTCTCGTCGATGCCCCGGTGATCGTCCAGATCTGCTGGAACCACTCCTTGTGGAGATCCTCGGGGATCACCGAGAGGAGACGAGCCGCATTTGAGGGCTTTCGATACCCACCTGGCTTTCTCTGAAATAGTATGTACTCGATGTCGTTCTTGACGATGGCGTTCGGCTCATAGGGTTTTCCCAAAAACTTCGACCCGTTATTCGACTCGAATCTGGCGTTCGCGATCTTGTACCAGATTATCGGCGCAAGGTTGTCAAAGCCGATCTTCCGGCACCGCTCCTGGATGCTGGCGTGTAGAGGGAAGACGACGTGCCTTCCAAAGCAGCGCCGCGGGAGGCAGACGTCCCCCACCACGACGACGAGGCGACCGCCGGGGACGAGGACCCGAAATACGTTCCGCCAGACCTTGTCCAGCTCTTCGAGGAACTGCTCGTAATCTTCGACGGAGCCGAGCTGCCCCTCGTTGGCTGGATACTCCTTTAGAGTCCAGTAGGGAGGAGAGGTGACCGCTAGATGGACGCTCTCGTCCGGGATCGCCTCCATAAAACGGCTGTCTCCGAGGATGAGCTGATGGCGGGTGGGGACCCGCTTTGCAGCCATCTCGATCTCCAGGAGAAGATCCGGGTTTTTGGCGATGGCTGGAATCGCCCTCTGCCCTTCGCTTCGGGCAAAACTTAGAGCGGCCATCGGAACCAGATCCTCCAGCTCGCGCCCAAAATCGGAGGGCTCGATTATCACCACATCTTCGCACATCTTCTGACTCAGACTCCTCACTCACTCTTGCGTCTTCTTCGCAAACTCCTTCGCGTAGTACGTCAGGATCATATCCGCCCCCGCCCGCTTGATCGACGTCAGCGCCTCACCCATCGCCCTCTCTCCATCGAGCCAGCCCCTTTCGGCCGCGCCCATGATCATCGAGTACTCACCGCTCACCTGATAGGCGGCCGTCGGCATCCCGAACTCGTCCTTCACCATCCGGATAACGTCGAGGTAGGGCATCGCCGGCTTCACCATGATCATATCCGCCCCCTCCTCGATGTCGAGCCGGACCTCCCATAGGGCCTCTAAAGCGTTCGCCGGGTCCATCTGGTAGCCGGACCGGTCGCCGAAGGCGTACCCCGACTCCGCAGCCTCCCGGAAGGGTCCGTAGAAGCTGGAGGCGTACTTGGCGGCGTAAGAGAGGATGGGAGTGTCGCCGAACCCCTCGTCGTCCAGGGCTTCGCGGATCGCTCCTACCATATGGTCCATCATCCCGCTGGGGGCGACGACGTCCGCCCCCGCCCGGGCCTGGGAGACGGCTGCTTTGCCCAGGAGGGGTAGAGTCTCGTCGTTTGCCACCTCCTGGTTTTTGATGACGCCGCAGTGGCCGTGGCTGGTGTACTCGCAGAGGCAGAGGTCGGCGATGACGACGATGTCGGAGGTCGTCTCCTTGATCCGCTCGGCGGCTCGCTGGACGATGCCCCGGGGGTCGTAGGCTCCGGAGCCGACCTCGTCCTTCTCTTCTTGAATGCCGAATAAGATGACGGCGGGAACCCCCAGCTCCTCCAGCTCCTCCGCCTCTTTTGCCAGGCTCTCGAGGGAGTGCCTCAGTTGCCCCGGCATCGACCCTATCTTCGCCGGCGATTCAAGCCGCTCGTCGACGAAGAGGGGCATGATCAGGTCGTCCGTCGATACCCTCGTCTCGGCGACGATCCTTCTTATCCCCGGCTTACGAAGCCTTCTCATCCGTCTCATCATAATCCGCCTCCAGCCCGAAGAGCTCTTCTACGAAATTCAGACATCCGTCGTCGCCCCGCTCCGCCGCCCTCCTCAGCGCCTTCGTCGGCTCGGCGAAGATCTTGTTGACGATGGAGTGGCTCATATCCGATAAGACCCTCTCCTCGATCTCCCCTAAAGTGTGGCGGGCTGCGAGCTTGTTCATCGCCCTCACGATCTCCTGGGCCTTGATCTCCTCGGCCTGGAGGTAGATCCTCCCCAGGAGCTCCTCCGCCCTCCTCCTCTTGTACTTCGCCCTGAGGAAGGCGAGCTCCTCGGCGATGATCATTTCGGCCCGGTCCATCTCCGCCATCCGAAGCCTCATATTCTCGGCGCTGATCTCCCGGAGGGCGTCGATGTTTCGAAGCTCCACGCCGGGGATCTCCCCGACGTCCTCGTCGATATCCCGGGGGTTTGCGATATCGATCATCAGGAGCGTCCCCTTCGCCCTACGGCCCATCACCTCCTCCAGGTCGTCCCGCCTCAGGATGTAGTGGGGGGCGGAGGTGGCGCTTATGACCAGGTCTGAGGTCCTGATCCTCTCCTTCATCTCGTCGAAGGGGACGGCCTCGGCCCCGAGGCTCGCGGCCAGGGAGAGGGCCCGCCCGAAGGTCCTGTTGGTGACGCGAACCTCTCCTACATCCTTGGAGAGGAGGGCTCTTGAGATCAGCTCTCCCGTCTCGCCGGCCCCGATCACCAGGACGCTCTTGCCCGCAAGGCAGCCCAGGATCTCCTCGGCGAGGTCGACGGCCGCCGAGCCGACGGAGATCGACCTCTCGTTGATGCTCGTCTCGCGACGGACCCTCTTGCCGACGGAGATCGCCTTCTTGAAGGCGACGTCCAGGGTCCACCCGGTGGTCCCCGCCTCCTTCGCCATCGAGTAGAGCTCCTTCATCTGGCCGAGGATCTGGTCCTCGCCGATGATCATCGACTCGAGCCCCGAGGCGAGGCGGAGGAGGTGGGCGAGGGACTCGTCATGATCGTGAAAGTCGATGATCCTCGATGAGATCCGGGCCCGCTTGGCCAGCTCGAAGAGGACCTTCTCCCCCCGGGGGGATACGACGTAGATCTCGACCCGGTTGCAGGTCTTGAGGACGGCACACTCCTCGACGAGATCGTGAGACGATATCCAGGATAGGAGCGCCTCCAGGTCTCCGTGCCACGACCGCTCAATCTCTTCGATGCAGGCCTTCCGGTGGGTCACCAGCATCGAGGCTATCTCGCTCATCTGGGGGGATATGTTCTCCGGCCCTCTTATAGCCCT
The DNA here is from genome assembly GCF_029167205.1 of Candidatus Methanocrinis alkalitolerans. Lineage (NCBI taxonomy): Archaea > Methanobacteriati > Methanobacteriota > Methanomicrobia > Methanotrichales > Methanotrichaceae > Methanocrinis > Candidatus Methanocrinis alkalitolerans. The sequence continues at coordinate 47,415 of NZ_JARFPL010000004.1, read as the reverse complement.
TTTCGTAGGACTCCGAGAGGAGCCGCCATACACTATCGTCGGAGATTATCTCGAAGAGGATCCGGCGCCGCTCACCCTGGTCGGCGACCCGTTCCTTGAGAACCCCCCTCATCTCCCCCAGGAGCCGGGCCATATCGCCGTACCCCTCGTCCAGGACCGTCTCGATCCTCTCCCGCAACCGCCTCGCTAGGGCAGGGCTCTCTCCCATGGTCGATATGGCGACGACGACTGGACCCCTCCTGACGACGGAGGGGACGGTGACCTCGCCGACGCCGTCGACCCTGTTGACCAGGACCCCAGCGGCCTTTGCCGTCTCTTCGAGCCAGCGGTTCAGCTCTTTATCACTGGTGGCGGGGACGGCGATGAAGGCTTCCCGCAGGAGGTCGGCGGCACCGCTCCAAAGATCGACCTCGAGGATATCGACCGCCCCCACCTCTGCCATCTCCTGAAGGCCGGGGCTGAATTCGAGGCTCGCCACCGTCACCCTGGCGTGCTCTGAAAATAACCGCGCCTTCCTCTCGCCGACCGCCCCCCCGCCGAAGATTACGACCTTCCGCCCTGAGAGATCCAGGAGGAGGGGGAGGTGGCCCGTCAGATCCTCGCCCCCGTCTTCTTGAACTCCCTCTCGCTGAAGAGGACCTGATAGTCGGAGATCCCGACCTTCCGGGATACCTCGGCGGCGACCTTCCGGCACTCCTCCCTCGACGGGGAGTGGACGACGGTGTAGAGGTTGTAGGGCCACTCCACCCTCGGGGTCCGCTCGTAGCAGTGGGTGACCTCGTCGAAGGAGGCCATGATCTCCCCGACCCTAGCCACCTCCTCGGGAGGGACCCTCCAGACGATCATGGCGTTGGCGACGATCCCAAGAGCCCTGTGGCCTATCGTCGCCGAGAACCTCCTGATCGCCCCCAACTCCAGGAGCCGCTGGAGCCTCTCGATCACCTCCTCCTCGCCGATGGCCAGCTCTGTGCCCAGAAGCCGGTAAGGGCTTCTTGATACCGCTATCCCCTCCTGGGCAGCCCTGATGAGGGCTATGTCCAGTCCGTCGATCTCCTCGGTCGTTTCAACACCTCCTATCTGAGCCCCCTCCAGCCGTCGGGGTCCTGGTAAGGGTACCTGTCGACCCCCTTCACCGGGACCCGTCTGGGATCCGATCCCGGATTTCCCGATGTATGATGATCGCTCCAGAAGTTTCCGCCGACCTCGGGGCCGCCGTCCCAGTCGTTATCCCCGTTGTCGACGGCGTTCTGAGGCAGCATCGGGTTTCCGTTATCGACGAAGTTGTTGCGGTATATGGACCATCCGGTGGAGTCCACCAGGCTCGCCCCCGAGATCCCGTTCTGGATGAAAGAGTTTCCGAGGACCCTGCCGTCCCTGGAGAAGCTCATCCTCAGGCCGTAGCGGCCGTTTCTGCTCAGGTTGTTCCCCTCCACCTTCACCCCCTCGACGGACTGGAGGAAGAGGCCGTCGCCGTTGTCCACGGCGACGTTCCCGGATACCGTCGCCCCCGATAGCTGGTGGAGGGCGATCCCAGCATCCCGGTTGGAGCAAAGCTCGTTTCTGATCAAAAGGGAGAAGCCGGAGCCGGAGATGCGGATCCCCTGGCGGTTCTCCGACGCCGAGTTCATGTTCAGGACGCAGTTGGGAGATCCCGCGATCCTCACCCCCTCCTCGGAGTTCCGGATCGCCTCGGACTTGTAGATCATGGTCTTCGGCGAGTTGGCGATGGATATCCCCACCTTGTTATCCGAAGCCTTCGAACCCTTCAGCAAGACCCCTTCGGAGCCCTGGATATCAAAGCCCGAGCCTTCGGAGCCCCGGGCGGTGGATCCGAGGATCTCGTCTTCCTCCCCACCCTGGACGAGAAACCCGATGGTGCAGTTATCGGCTCTGCTCCCCTCGACCCTGCAGCCGGAGGTCTTCAGCATACGGAGCCCCGCCTCATCTCTGGATAGGGTGAGATTTCGAAGGGCGCAGCCAGTAGAGTTGACGATGAGAGCTCCGGCGCTGTTGTTGGAGAGGACTAGGTCCTCTGCGGTGACGTTGCTGCACCGCACCAGGGCGACGAAGGCGCAATCTTCTGAGAGGGTGAGGTCGAGGCCGTCGACGATGTAGCAGACTGGCCTTCCGTCGATGGTGTTCGATGGATCGAGGTCCTGGCGGAAGGGGCCGTCGTCCCAGGACGAGATATCCTCCCGGTCGACCCCGATGGCATACCGGTTCAGGTCCATCCGGTTTTCCCGGAGGAGGTTTGAGCCAGAGCCGATGAGGCCGACCCCCCGTCCGTTCCGGAAGATTTCGTTATCTTCGATCTTGTTCTTGGAGGAGCCCGACCTCAAAAAGAGCCCTTCGCCGTTATCCCGGAGGAGGTTTCCTCTGATCACGTTCTCCGTCGAAGCCTCCAGCCGGAGTCCAGCGACCTCGTTATCTTCCAGGAGGTTATCGCCGATTCGGTTTTCAGCTGAGCCCTTCAACCGAACTCCGATGGTGCAATCACGCGCCGAATTGTTTCTGATCGCATTTCTTCCGGAGTTGAGGAGGAAGACGCCCGCGACTCTGGACCCATCGATCCAGTTTCCAAGGATCTCGTTCTCCAGGGATCCATCCAAGGCGATCCCCGCATTCGAAGAGGAGATCTCATTTCCTTCTATCCGGTTATGATCGGAGTCGTATACCTCGATCCCCGTCGCCGATGAGAAGACGGAGCAGAGGACGGCGTTCTCGCTGGAGTTGGCGATGGAAACCCCCACATCTCCCAAGAAGGTGCAGTTAGAGATCTCAGACCTTTGGGACCCGACGATCTCGACGCCGAGGGCGGATCGAATTAGAGAGTCGCCGATCAGGTTGCCGGATCCGTCCCGGAACCCGACCCCAGCGGTGCAGCCCTCGATGGCGGAGTCCCAGATCCGGTTCTCCGAAGCGGTGGAGAGGACCCCCGTCGAGAAGTTCCGGATGGTGCATCCCTCGATGACGGTTTCTGGATATTTCAGCTCAATCCCGACGCCAGACCCAAAGCCCCTGATCTCGAAGCCCGAGATGGTCGTGCCGGGCGCCCCCACCACGAACCCCCCCTCGAGGGTCACCTCCCCTGGTGCCCCGCGAATGGATACCGACCGGTGAATCGGGATGGCCCCCTCCTTGTAATATCCAGGACGGACCTGGATCTCGTCGCCGGGTCCGGCAGCGTTGACCGCCTTCCTTATGGTCGAAAACCCCTCGACTCCGCTCTGGTCGACGACCAGCGTCTCTGCTGAGGCCAGCTGGAGAGATGCCGAGATGAGAAGGAGCGAGATAATAAGCCAGGATCTTTCCGTTGCGATACCCCCAATCCGTTAAATCATCCCGTTATCGTGGGGGATAGATAACTCTATCCCCGCCGAATTTGCCATTCTCCCATGGGGGCCGAAACCATCGAGATCGGAGCTCCTGGTCCGAACTTATGAGGGAAGATACTAATCGGATGAAAACGGATATCTGCGGGACGAGACGGAAAGGCGATCCAGGATGACTAACCCTTACAGGATCCTGATAATTGAGGACGACCCCGACGACGTGGAGCTGATCCTCCTCGGCTTTTCAAAACACGACGAGTTCTTCGTGGACGTCGCCACCACCGGAGAGGAGGGGCTTGAGAGGATCAAAGAGACCGGATACGATCTCGTCTCAGTGGACTTCGCCCTTCCGGGGATCAGCGGCCTCGACGTCCTAGAGGAGATCCGGAAGAGAGATCAGGACGTCCCCGTCGTCATGGTGACGGGCCGGGGGACGGAAGAGCTTCAGGTGGTCGCCTTCGAGAAATATGCCACCAGCTATGTTATGAAGAGCGTCGACAGCTTCCGGAGCCTCCCCTTCATCTTCGAGGCGCTGATAAGCGAGGCCAGGTTCCGGACCGAAGAGCAGCGGATGAAGCGGGACGTGGAGCGGTCCGAAGCTATGAGCAGATACGTCCTGGAGAACTCCCCCACAGGGATATACCTCCTCCAGAACGGCTGCTTCAAGATGGCCAACTCCAAGTTCGAAGAGATCTTCGGCTGCGATGAGGAGGATCTCGTCGGAGAGCACTTCTGGAACCTCGCCGACCCCGAGTCCTTCGAGTGCGTAGGGGATTTTCCAAAGGAGTCCGGAGCCGAAAGGTCGATGGTCCACGAGTTCAAGATCATCAGGAAGGATGGGTCAAAACGGTGGGTCGAGGCGAGGATCGTCCCCCTCGACTACCAGGACGAGAGGTGGGTCCTGGGAAGTCTGGTGGACATCACCGAGAGGAAGGAGGGGGAGAAGGGCCTCCGGACGGACAGACGGAGGCTCTCCCTCCTCTACTCCCTCGCCCGCAAGACCCTCGACCTTCGCGGAGGGGCCGACGACCTGATGAGAGAGGAGCTATCCGAACTGGTGGAGGGGGGCGACGGGTTCGTGGTGGGGGCGACGTTTATCCTGGAAGGGAAAGATCTGGTCCTCCGGGCCCTGGCGGGGCCCATGGAGGAGCTGATGGAGCTGATGGACGAGGTAGATGTCGGGGAGCTTCTGGAGTGTTGCGAGGAGAGGACGGTGGTGGAGGGGGACATGAGGATCTCTTGGGCTTCGGCCCCCTTTTGCTCCGGCGAAGAGCCGATAGGCCTATTGGTTTTGGGCCGCGAAGGAGAGATCGATGAACACCTGATCAAATTCGCGAGAGATCTCGCATGGCACTTCGGAAAGGTGGTGGAGGTCTCCCGCTTGAGAAGATCCTCCACAGACCGCGGCTGAGCTGGAACCTGGGGGCCCGAAGGAGACTATAGCCTCCTCCAGATGAGGACGATCCTCTGAAGGGCTGTGACGTGGCTCGCCACGGTGATCAGGACGACGGCCCACCCCAGGATCGAGAGGCCCGCGATATCGCCGGGGAAGATGGCGTTGGCGATGGTGGCTGCGAGGATGAGGACGAGCCGGTCGGCCCTCCCCATCACCCCGCCGTAGAGGCGGCCGAGGCTCAGGGCCTGGGCCTGGGTCCCCAGGTAGCTCGTCAGGAGGACCCCCATGACGGCGAATATCCCCACCGCCTCCGATACGTAGCCGGCGAGGACGATCCCGGTGAGGATCGCCATATCGGCGTACCGATCTATGACGTGGTCGAGGAAGTCTCCCCTCGCCTCGGCAGCCCCGATCCTCCGGGCGAGGGTCCCGTCGACGGCGTCGAAGACGGCGTTGAGGAGGACCATCAGGGCCGCTATATAAAGGAGGGATGGCCCCCCGGCCGATAGATAGTAGAAGGCCCCCGCCGCCAGGGCGAAGGCCATGGAGATGAGGGATATGGCGTTGGGGGTCGCCCCCGCCCTCTCCGCCAGGGCGGCCAGGGGCTCGGTCACTGCCAGGGACTTCGATCTCAGGTCGTCAAGGGTCAAATTCCATCTCTCCGGTCCAGTCGACTTTTCCCGGGGGCATGGCGATCTCCCGGCGCAATATCTTCACCACCAGGGCCCCCACCTCCTCCGGCGATAGAGCAGTGGCGTCGATCTCAGATACCCGATCACACCACTCCGCCGACTCCACCAGGATGACGTCCAGAGCTTCCGCCTCCAGGTTCTCTCTCACCTTCTCCTTGGAGTACCCCCTCTGGACGAGCCGCTCTCTCAGGACCCCGGGACGGGTCCTCAGGACGATCGCCTCGGGGGCGAACTGGTGGCTGAAGTGCCCCTCCAATACGACGATCTCGTCGTCTCCCTCGGGGGCGAGCTCCTCCAGCCTCTCGGCGAGGGCTTCGACGTCGGCTATCAGACAGCTCCGGTCGGGGTCGGTGCCCAGGGTGAGCTCCTCCACTCTGACGACGGCGTTGAGGTCGATGACCCTGAAGGGGAGGAGGGCGGCGACGGTCGTCTTTCCCGTCCCCGGCGTACCGGTCAGGGCAGCCCGCATACCTCACCGTAGGCTTCGAGGAACCGGTCGTTCTCCTCCGGGGTTCCCACCGTCACCCGAAGGGCACGGTCCCCCGCCCCCCGGAAGGAGAAGCAGTCCCGGACGATGACGCCTCTTCTGAGGAGATCCTCAGCCACCTTTCCCGAGGGCACCTCCGTCTCCAGGTAGAGGAAGTTGCCCCCCGAGGGGCGAAACTCTGGCATAAGCCTCAGCATCCGGGCCCTCTCCTGCCTTATCGCCTCAACAGACCGTCTCATGTACTCGATATCCTCCAGGGCTGCTATCCCCGCTGCAACCGACGGCGTCGTCACCCCGAAGAAGGGGGGCGCAGCCCTACGATACTCTTCGGCGATCCAGGGGGGGGCGACGGCATAGCCGAGCCTCATACCGGCGAGGCCGAAGGCCTTGGAGAGGGTCCTTCCCACCACCAGGTTATGGTACTCTGCCGCCAGGGGTAGGAAGTTCTCGTCGCTGAACTCGGCGTAGGCCTCGTCGAGGAAGACTATGGCGTCGGTCCCCTCGACGATCCCCCTGAGGTCTTCTTCGGGGATGGTGTCGCCGGTGGGGTTGTTCGGCGAGCAGATGAAGATCATCTTGATCCCCTCTGGGAAGTCCGTCGGAACCTCGAAGTTCTCTCCCCGGGGGAGGAAGAGCGGCTCTGCCCCTGCCGTCACCGTCAGGATCTCGTAGTAGCTGAAGGTGGGGGTGAAGATGACGGTCCTCTCCCCGGGGTCGAGGAAGAGGCGGGTTAACGTATCCATCACCCCGTCCATCCCCGCCCCGATGAGCACGTTCTCGGGGGCCGTCCCGGCGTACTCCGCCATCGCCTCGACGAGCCGCCCAGGCTCGGGGTACCTCTCGGGCTTCGCAGAGGAGATCGCCTCATAGACTCGGGGGCTCGGACCGTAGGGGTTCTCGTTGCTCCCGAGCTTGACGATCTCCTCAGGCGGGAGGCCGTACTTTGCCGCGATCTCGCCGATCCCCCGTCCGGCGACGTAGGGCTTCAGCCGCTCCAAGCAGGGCCTAAGGTTCTTCGAGTATCTCTCCAAGGACCTTCACCACGCGGTCGATCTCCTCTTTGCCCACCACCAGGGGCGGGACCATCCTGAGGACGTGCTCGCTCGTCGCGTTGAGGAGTACGCCCCTCTCCCGGGCACGGTTCACGATCTCTGGGCAGTTCGCCTCCAGCTCGACCCCCACCATCAGGCCGAGGCCTCTGACCTCGCGGGCGTCGATCTCCTCGACCAGCCTGGACCTGAGGTATGCGCCCATCTCCGCAGATCGTTCCACCAGCTTCTCGTTCTTGATGGCGCCGATGGAGGCGAGGGCGGCCGCGGAGACCAGGGGCCCGCCGCCGAAGGTGGAGGCGTGGTCGCCCTTCTGGAAGACCTCGGAGACGGACTGTGCCGCCAGCATAGCTCCCATGGGAAGGCCGCCCGCGATCCCCTTGGCCAGGGTCATGACGTCCGGGAGAACGCCGCTGTGCTCCTTTCCAAACCATCTTCCGGTACGCCCAAACCCGGTCTGGACCTCGTCGAGGATGAGGAGAGCGCCGCAGTCGTCGCAGATCTGGCGGGCCGCCCTCAGGTACTCCGGGCTGGGGACATTGACACCCCCCTCCCCCTGGACCGGCTCCAGGATGACCGCCGAGGTCTCCTTCGAGACCATCGCAGCCAGAGCCTCAGGGTCGTCGAAAGTAACAAACTCCGCCTCGGCGAGGGGGCGAAAGGGCTCTCGATAGACGGCCTTGTAGGTCGCGCCCAGGGACCCAAGGGTTCTGCCGTGGAAGGAGTGGACCGCGGCGACGATCTTTGACCTGCCCGTCGCCCTTCTGGCGAGCTTCAGGGCCGCCTCGACGCTCTCGGCTCCGGAGTTGCAGAAGAAGGCTCTATCCATACCGGTGAGGGTCTTCAGCTCCTCGGCGAGGAAGACCTGGTTCTCGGTGTAGTATAAATTCGAGGTGTGGATCAGCTCTTTCGCCTGGTGAGCGATCGCCTCGACTACGGCAGGGTGGCAGTGGCCGACGGTGTTGACGGCCACCCCGGCGACGAAGTCGATGTACTCGCGCCCTTCGGCGTCCCAAACCTTCGCTCCCGCTCCCCGGACCAGGAGGATCGGCTGGCGGGTGTAGGTCTGGATCACCGACCCCCTCTCCAGCTCTACGATCCGGGCGGTCCTCTCGGCGCCAGAGAGTTCGGACTCGGATCTAGACATTTCTCTCTCCATCTTCATTTTCATCGCTCTCTATCGATCATAGGACGCTCCGCGCAAACCGCAGGCTCGCCTGGATCTGGCGGCCCACCTCGCCGCTGACGACCTCCATGTGGCCGGGGTAGAGGACCTCCACCTCCAGGGCCGTCAGCCTCTCGATGGAGCTGACGAGGTCAGAGCCGCATCCGGCATAAAGGTCGGTCCTCCCGATGTTCCCCTGGGGAAATACGGTATCCCCGGAGAAGAGGACCCGAGCCTTCCTCTCATAGAGGCAGATCCCCCCCGGCGAGTGGCCCGGGGTGTGCATCACCTCCAGCTTCCACTCCCCCAGGTCGAGGACGTCCCCCTCGTTCAGGACCCCGTCGGCCTTCAGCTCCGGGGCCGAGAGGCCGAATAAGTAGGCGACGGTCGCCATATCGTCGCCGAGGAAGCCCGCCTCCTCCTCGTGGATCAGAACCCTCGCTCCCGTCGCCTCCTTCAGCCGCACGACCCCCCCGGAGTGGTCGTGATGGCTGTGGGTGAGGATGATCATCTCGATATCCTCCGGGTCGATGAACTTTTGGATCTTCCGCAGCGTCGGCTCCGGATCCATCCCGGCGTCGATGAGGACCGGGACCTCGTCTTTTATCAGGTAGACGTTCCCGTCGAAGGGAGAGCCTGAGACCTTGTGGACTTCCACCATTCCAACACCTGCTCCCCCGGATGGGCTCCACCGATATATCTGTTTGGAAGCGAGATTCCGGGCGGTTCAGGGATGGTTAGAGGGTGGTTCGGGCATGGTTCGAGGAAGGCTCATCTACCGGGGCGATCAACAACCTTTTAAGAAAATAGACATTCTCCAGATCAGCTTTGAAGGTGTCGATATGTCCCAGTATGAGATCAACATAAAGAGCTTCCCCGCCCTGCGGGTGGCGAGCCTCTGGGGGAAGGGCCTCCCCTTCGCCGTCACCGTCCCCAATGCCTACGAGGATTTGGCCGCCTGGATGGCCGAAAAGTTGATCCCTCCCCTCTCGGGCTCGCCGATGGGCCTCGCCCTCTACTACGACGACCCCGCCTCCATCCCCCCGAGGAGGTGCGGTTCAAGGTGACGATGCCGGTTGCGGCGAGACCCCCGAGGTCGCCGAAGGCGGGGCGGCGGTGGAGGTGTTGGCAGAGGCAGAAGTGGCATACCTGACGGTGAAGGGGCCCTACACCAACCTCGAAGACGCCTACACCCAGCTCTACGGCTGGGTCTTCTCAAACGGCTTTCAGCCCAAAGACGCCGCCCGGGAGGTTTACGTCAAATGGGGCGAGGAGATGCCACCGGAGGAGCAGGTGACGGAGATACAGGTGCCGGTGGGGAGGTAGGGGAAGAGGGCGAGAGGGAAGAGGAAAGAAAAGAGGGTGGAGGAGAGGATGAAAGGAAGAGCGAATAGGCGAGGGCGATCTCAGTCTAGCCGCGACTCTTTGGGGCCGTTCCCCTTTTTGACGCGTTCAGGAAGGTCATCCCCACCACCGCGCCCTTCTCGCGCCTGACTATGACGCCGTCCTCGGTGATCTCGGAGTCGTCGGCGTGGCTCGGCTTTTTGAAGCTGACGTAAAGGACGTCCGCCTCTTCGTCATAATCGATCCAGATCTTCTTGTGAGGGATGCCCAGAAAATGGGGCACCAGGTCAGAGATCTTCTCTACTTCTGCAGCTCCCATACCTTCGATCTCCTTTCAAGCTGGCCTCGCTTCCTCGTGAGAAATGCTGTGATCAAAAAGCCGTCCTCTTTGCTCACCTCTTTATAAACGACGACGAGGTATTTATCGATTTGCACCCGCCTGACCGCCAGAAGCTCTCCAGATCCCCCCTCAAAGATGGCATCCGGAGATTCTACCGTCTCCAGGACGTCGGAGTAAAAGCCTACCATCTCGGAATGCGACTCAGTTATGTGTAGCCATCTCTCCTCCGGCAGACGGATGGGAACGCCGTTCTTCGACCGCGCCGTATCCACAAAGCACCCCCTTCTCAGGCCTTCCAGGGTTTCTTCTGGATGCTGGTCTTGCTCGTCTTACTTTTAAGATCTTTCGGCGGTGGCCCCGTGGGCAGGGCGGCGTTGGGGGCCTCCCGGCGGCGTAGGTGGCGTACCTGACAATAAGGAGGCTTGAACCAGCCTTGAAGAAGTCCACACCAGCTCTACAGATGGGTCTTCCAGAATGGGCTCCATCCGACGGACGCCGCCGGGAGGTCTACGTCCGGTGGGGCGAATCGATGCCGCCGGAGGAGCGGGTGACGGAGATCCAGGTGCCGGGGGGGAGGTAGAGAAAGCTGGGGGGTGGTAGCGCTGGCGACGATCTGATCGTCTCCTTCTTGGCGGACTATCCCCGCCGCCACCGCGGGACCACCCGCCCCGTCCGCTCCGCATACCGCCGATACTCCTCGCCGAACTTCTCTTCCATCATCTCCTCCTCCCGGGGGATTCGGGCGGCGTATAAAGGGAGGGACGCCACCAGGAAGGCGGGGCCGGCGATCCAGTTGTGGAGGAGGAGAAGCTGGGCCGCCGCCCAGAGGAGGTGGGCCGCGTACATCGGGTGGCGGACCCGCTCGTAGACCCCCGTCGTGACAAGCCTGTGATTCTTTCGGATCTGAAGCCCCGGCGAGAAGCTCCCGGCCAGATCGGCGTGAGACCGCCACAGGAGCAAGAGGGCCTGGAGGAAGAGGGCGCCGCCCAGGGAGCCCGCGACGAGGCTTGCCGTCTCCGGCAGGGTATAGTCGGCGAAGTCGAGCCTCGATGTGAAGAGATAGAGGAAGGGGACGACGATCATCCCCGCGGCCGTGAGGAGCATGAGGGGGCGGTCCTGCTTTCTCTCGCGGCTATCGGCGACCTCCGTCGGCTCCCGCCACCAGGAGGGGGTTTTCTTCAGCCAGTAGACCCGGATCAGGGAGGCGGCGAGAAATCCGGCAAGAAAGACGAGATCGAAGAGGTCGTCGAGCATCACCGATCCGCTCGATCCCGATGATAAAAATAGGCGGCGGTCCGGAGCAGCGGAATCAGTGGATCGACCTTGCAAACGCGAGGCTCGTTCTCATCTGCTCGCCGACGTTCTCGTCCGTCGGCTCCATGTGGCCGGGGTAGAGGACCCGGACGTCCAGGGACGCGAGCCGTTCGATGGATCTGACCAGGTCCCTCACCACCTCCTCCGACCGGCGGGTCCTCCCGATATTCCCGTGGGGGAGGAGGGGGTCCCCTGAGAAGAGGACCCTCGCCCTCGGCTCGTATAAAGAGATGGAACCGGGGGAGTGGCCCGGCGTTTCGATGACCGAAAGCGCCCACTTTCCGAGGTTGATTACGTCCCCCCCCCTCCAGGGTCCCGTCTACCCCGAACTCCGCAGGATCCTCTGCGTACCGGTAGGATCCTGTGGCGACGTCGTCGCCGAGGTCGCAGACCTCCCCTTCCCCTATCAGGACCTTTGCCCCCGTCGCCGCCTTGAGGGCGGGGACCGCGGCGGTGTGGTCGTGGTGGCAGTGGGTGAGGATGATGAACTCGATCTCCCCGGGATCCATCAGCCCCCGGACGTTATCGAGGATCGCTGAAGCGTCCCTCCCCGCATCGATGAGGACCGCCACCTCGTCGACGATCAGATAGACGTTCCCCTCGTAGGAGGTGGCGCCGCCGTTAACCTTATGCACTTTCACCAAACAAACCACCCCATAAGACAAGTGTAATTCCTTCAATATATTAGCTAGTTGGTATCATGACTATTATCGAAGACGCGAAGAAGGGGAAGACTCCCCCCGAGGTGGAGGCCGTAGCCAGGAAGGAGGGGGTCGACCCCGAGAAGCTCGCCCGCCTCGTAGCCCGGGGCCGGGCCGTGATCCCAAGGAACGTTCGCCGAGAGATCGACCCCATCGGGATCGGCGAGAACCTCACCACCAAGGTCAACCTGAACCTGGGATCGTCCCGCGGCCTCGCCGACCCCGAGGCCGAGGTGGAGAAGGCAGTGGTGGCGATGGAGGCGGGGGCCGACACCGTGATGGATCTATCTACCGGCGGCGACCTGGACGAGATAAGGCGGCGGGTTCTCGCCGCCGTAGCTATACCCGTCGGGACCGTCCCCATATACCAGGCAGAGGTGGCAGGAGACCTCACCAGCCAGGGGCTCTTCGACGCCCTGGAGCGGCAGGCGAAGGACGGCGTCGACTTCGTCACCGTCCACGTAGGCGTCAACCTCAACAGCTTTGAGAGGCTGAAGAACAGCCACAGGATCATGGGCGTCGTCAGCAGGGGAGGCTCCCTCACCCTCAAGTACATGAGCGAGACCGGGGAGGATAACCCCTACTACGCCGAGTTCGACCACCTCCTGGACATAGCAAGAGAGCACGAGCTGACTTTGAGTCTAGGCGACGGCCTGCGCCCCGGCTGCATCGAGGACGCCAGCGACCGGGCGAAGTACATGGAGTTCATCATGCTCGGCGAGCTCGTCGACCGGGCGAGGAGGGCCGGGGTCCAGGCGATGGTGGAGGGGCCGGGGCACGTCCCCGCCGACGAGATCGAGACGAGCGTCAAGGCTATGAAGTACGTCGCCGACGGCGCGCCCCTCTACCTCCTGGGGCCCATCGTCACCGACATCGCCCCAGGCTACGACCACATCACCGCCGCCATCGGAGGGACGATAGCCGGGATGAACGGCGCAGACTTCCTCTGCGCGACGACGCCCAGCGAGCACCTGGACCTTCCTACAAAGGAGGACATCTTCGAGGGGACGGTCGTCACCAGGATCGCCGCCCACGCCTGCGACCTCACAAAGCCCGGGGTGAGAGATAGGGCCCGCGAGTGGGACAGGAAGATGGCGGTGGCCAGAAGGGACCTCGACTGGCCCGCCCAGTTCGACCTGGCCATAAACCCCGCCATCGCCAGGATGATCCGCCACCGGAGGGGGGTGGACGTCGACACCTGCACCATGTGCGACGAGCTATGCGCCATAAGGCTAGCGCGAGAGGCGATGGAGCGGGAAGAAGAGAAGGCGAAGAAGAATACGAAGAAGGCGGAGAAAGAGATCTAAAGGGCTCCCCTGAGAGCCGAATACCTCAGGAGCAGCTCTCCAGCTCTTTCTCCACCACCTCGCCGCCGGGGGCCACCTCGGCGAAGACCTGCCCCTCGAAGAAGAGGACCTCCGTCTCCTCGTCTATCCAGGAGTCGGGGGGCAGGCCCGCCTTGAGGCAGGTCTGACATAGAAAGTCCGTCGGGTCGAACTCCCACTCCGTCGCCACCTGGGGCAGAAGGAGCCCAGACCACATGCCCCTGCGGACGATGAGGCCGTGTTCCCCGATCTTGACCGCCTCCGGAAGGTCCCGGTTTCTGACGTCGTAGCGCCTCGGCGGGGTGAGGACTGTCACCTCGATCTCGATTTTGGGAAGCTCGTCAGGCCGGACCCGGGGAAACCGGGGATCATTCGCGCCGGCGTTTATCGCCGAGTCGACTATCGCCCGCGATAGCTCCATCACCGGCTCGGGGTAGCCTATGCAACCCCGGAGTTCGCCGTCCTCATGAAGGGTGACGAATACCCCGGCCTTCTCCTGGAAGGACGGCGGAAGGCCCTCCGGCCTTATCCTATCCCTCTTCTCGACGTAAGCCGTCAGGGCGTCCCTCGCGAGAGTTACAGCCCGCCTCCCCTCTTCGATGGTGAGCATGGAGGGATCTCTGGCCGCCATGTACTAAAGGATTATTAGGCGTCCGCTGTGAATATAATTGCACCCCATTTAACGGCCTTACTTACCTTCCCAGTGGGGGCACTTCTTCACAGCATCCTCATTTCCGGTCTCACAGAGAGGCCATAGTTCGTGAGTCACCTTATCCTCTCTCATGTGCTTGTGAACATACTTGCAGTACGTATTACGGACGCCTTTGAGGACATCGTCAACTATGGCACTTTCATCCGTCGTATCAACAGGATATCGCTGTCCAAAGGCGTTTTTATGAATTCTATCCAGATCCAGATAAAGAGATGTCAATATATTTGCTGCTCTGGAGACGTACTGATCGTAGTAAAGTCCTCGTTCGTAGTCCTGAACTACATAATACTTTTGTGTTTTTGTTCTCCCCGCTCTTACAATCACGAGGTTTACCAAGTAGCCAGCCGCCGCGAACGCCAGGCCTATACCCCACAACGATTCTTCTTGTAAATCTCCAAAAAGATGACTGACAATAGTAACACCACCAACGGCACCAATAGTCATCGTAGGCAAGGATTTAAGAAGATCTTTTGCTTTGTTTCCGAACTCTATCCCTTCTTTAATCGAGTCCAGATACGCTTCCCTGAGCTTCTCGTTCTCTTCGAAGTTTAAGGTTCGGCCCTTGTAAGCGATATCCAGGTTGCGCAGGCTCGATTCCATGGTCGCCAACGCGCTTAGAACATATTCCTTTTCGTTCTCGTTGACGCCATCGGCTTCAGCCTTTTCGCGAATATTTTTCATAGAATTCTTCACCAAAGTGGCAGTTATCTGGGATTGCTCATCGTCAGAAGACGCTCCCGTCTGTGCCCAGACCATCCGAACCGCCGTGAAGGGCGGCAAAATAGAAGTCTTCGTTAAATCCTTAGCGTCAGATCCATTTGACATGATCAAGGCCCCTTCGCACCATTTAAATTATAAATAGTTCATACCATTCAACAATAAATAACTTTTGTATCTGGCACATATAAAAATTGTATCTGGATATGCAAATCTCATGTGCTGTTCCACCTCCCCAAAGCGAGAGGATTTATGCCATTGTGTAAGATACAGCTTATCGAACCAGTCTTTGAGGCAGATACCATGTCAAAATCAGAGGATCACCTGAATGAGGCCTTCGCCGGGGAGTCCCAGGCGAACCGGATGTACCTCGCCTTCGCCGAGAAGGCGGACCTTGAGGGCTACCCCCAAGCGGCGAGGCTCTTCCGGGCCGCCGCCGAGGCGGAGGCGGTCCATGCGAAAAACCACCTCAATGCGATGAAGAAGGTCAAGGCGACGAAGGAGAACCTGAGGGAGGCGATCGCAGGAGAGACCCACGAGTTCAAGGAGATGTACCCCGGGATGATCGAGGCCGCCATATCCGAAGGGGACAAGGCCGCGGAGAGGTCCTTCCGGTACGCGAGCGACGTCGAGGAGATCCATGCCCGCCTCTACCACGACATGATGGAGAACCTGGAGTCGCGGGGGGTGGAGAGCAGCCCCTACTACGTCTGCCCCGTCTGCGGCATGACTGCCGAGAGGGTCCCGCCGGATAAGTGCCCCGTCTGCGGCGTCAAGGGGGAGAGGTTCAAGAGGATAGATTGATCAAAATCGGTCAATCTTCCCGGAGGAGATATTCCTTCAGCGCCACGGCATTGTTGAACTTCTCGTCCTTAGCTCCAAAGACGAGGGTTACATCCCCCGAGGAGATCTTCTCCGATATCAGGGCGATGAGATCCCCTTTGGAAGCCAGATCACCATGATATCTCTCTTTGAACGCGCCCCATCTCCCGGGATCATGGCCGAACCATCTCCTCAGCTCGTCGCTCGGGGCCACGTCTTTGAGCCAGAGATCTATCTGGATCTGCTCTCTCTTCATCCCCCGGGGCCATATCCCGTCGACGAGGATCCGAAATCCGTCATCCTCCAACGGCGGGTCATACGCCCTCTTCAACCTCAGCATCGTCATCTCCCCCCGAAAGACCAGATCTTGATAGGTGTCGCTCGAGCTTCTCCAGGAGCCGCCAGCATAGGAGGATCTGGACCATCCCGGTGGAGGTGACGACTCCGCCAGCCGACCGGTCGCATATGGGAGTCTCCGAGCCCATGATCCTGCAGAGCTTCTCCTCCAGCCCCGCTATCATGGAGATGTGAAGCTCGCCGTCGATGGTGAGGACCGAGACCCTCTTGCCGTAGTAGTCGTCCCGCTGGTATGCGATGGAGAACTCCTCTTCCGCATCCCGGTAGATCGCCGAAAGGTCGACCTTCAGCTCCACCTCCGACCGGTCCGCCTCCATCACCTCCTGGATGAGCCTCACCGAGTACATCTCTTTTGGCGTCTCCGCCATAAGGGGCGCGGGAAGCCTCGACTCCTCGATCTTCACCACCGCCTCAGCGTAGATCTTCTGGACGTCGACGTAGATCTTGTAGTCGGCCTCACGCTCCAGAATCTCTCGTTTCACCGCTTCCCGATCGTAGTTTCGATCGATGCAGTCCCTCTTGATCTTCCACCGCCTCTTTACGCTGCGGCTCGGATCGACGAAGATCGAAAGGTCGATCTCCCGCCTTAGCTCCGGGGTGAAAAAGGGGTGGAGACCCTCTATGATGAGGACGGGAGCCGACCTGAAGGGGACGGGCCCTTTTATCGTTCCATCGGTGTGGTCGTAGACGGGCTTATCGATCTCCTCCCCCCGCCGCAGGGCTCCGAGGTGATGGGCGAGAAGATCGAGGCGGTTCGCCTCGGGATTCAGGGGGGTGATCCCCCGGACCCTCCTCTCCTCACGATCGAGGCTGTGGTAGTCGTCCATGCTGAAGGTGGAGACGAGGTCCTCGCCCAGGAGCCGTCTGATCCCCCACGATAGGGTCGTCTTGCCGGAGCCGCTATCTCCAGCCACCGCCACCACGAAGACCCGACCGGACGATCGGAGCCCTTCAGCCAGGCCGGGGTTCAAAAGATATCCTCCGATGAGGGATGGACCGGGGATCTGAGGCTTCTGGCGAAGATATCATCGATCCTGCTTCTCCGACATGAGGTCCGCAAACTCGCTCGTCTTGTCGATCGTCTCCAGCTCCCGGGCCTCGATGACCGCCGTCTCCTCGACCCGCTCGACCTTCGTCTCGCCGTCGACGATCACCACCGACCGGGTCTTGGTGATGATGGAGAGGCTGCTCATCAGCTTCGCCTTCTTCATCATGGTGGGCGAGAGCTTACCCACCCCCGTCAGGACGACCAGCGCCTCGTTCTGGGTTATGGCGTTGAAGGGCGACTGGACCGTGGGGAAGACGTCGAACCCGATCTGGGCCAGGTGGCTCAGCACCTTGTCGTCGATGAGCCCCCGCACTCCGAGGAGAGGGCTTTTCGGCTCCAGGATCTCGACGGGCTTTATCAGCTCCTGGCCGAAGAGCTCCTCCAACCTCAGGGCGACGTCGATGGAGGTGTCCATGCTCTCGATCTCGTACTTGCTGATCGTCCGCCGTGAGACGGATAGCTCCGAGGCGAGGGCGCCGAGGGATATGCCGCTCTCCAGCCTGAGCTTTCTCAAGAGGCGGCCGTCGATCTTGACGTAGAGCCCTCCGTGGGCGGCGTAGACGAAAGGGGGGATATCTTCGATGATCCAGTCGGCGAGGGTGTTGAGGCTGACGGTGGGAACCCCGTACCTGAAGTAGACGACCCCCCCTTCGAGGTTGTGATCCCTCGTCTTCTCGCCGATCAAAAGGGGGTTTGCAGAAAGGTATTTAGCCAGGCTGCGAATCTCTACGGCGGTCTTCTCGTTGAGGCCGTCGATGTTGGAGAGGATCTTCAGAATAAGGAGAAGTCCGCCCCGGCTCGCTGCCAGGTCGAAACTCCTCGGCCTGACGTAACACCGGTCGGAGACCGAAAAGCCCGACCTGGACAAAAGACCCGCAACCCGATCGGTCAGAAACTCCTTATTCATGATTATACATGTCTCGGCTCAGCGGTTATTTAAAGGTTCACCATCATGATAACTATAGGGGTAGACGATACCGATTCGGAAGAGGGTCTCTGTACCACTTACCTGGCTGCGGTGATGATGGAGAGGCTTGGAAGCTTCGGCGAGGTCGTGGACCTCCCAAAGCTGGTGAGGCTCAATCCTTGCGTCCAGTTCAAGACCAGGGGGAACGCCGCCATCGCCTTCTCCCTCGATACCGAACGCCCCGATAAGGCGAAGGAGGTCGCCCTCGAGACCCTTTTGGAGCTCTCCGACTTCTCCGGCAAAAAGACCAACCCCGGCCTCGTGGTCGCCGAGGAGGTGCCGAGGGAGCTATCCGGCTTCTACCAAAGGGCCCTCCATGAGGTCATCGACGTGAGAGAGGCGGTGGAGATCATCGAGAGGCTCGGCCTCTGGTCCCGGTCCTTCAAGAACCGTCAGGGTCTCGTGGGGGCTCTGGCGGCCGTAGGGGCTCGGTTCTCCGACGTGACCTATGAGCTGCTAGCCTACCGGGGGGAGAGGAGATGGGCCACCCCCCGAGAGATCGACGAGGAGTCGGTATGGAAGGCCGACGAGCTGACCTACCCCCGGACCTGGGACAACGTCGACCGCCAGAACCGGAAGGTCATCTTCGCACCCCACTCAAAAGACCCGGTCCTCTTCGGAATCCGGGGAGATGAGCCAGGATCTCTTATGGAGGCCCTGGAGACGATCAGGTCCGAGCCCTTCGAGAGGATGGTGATCTACAGGACGAACCAGGGGACCGACGCCCACATCTCTCGGGGCGAGGTCAGCGGCGTCGTCGAGGATAATAGCTACCTCCTCCGGGGGGTGGTGGCCGACGGGCCGGAGGCGATCGAAGGCGGCCACATCTTCTTCACCCTAAGAGATGAGGAATCCGACTCCTCCATCAGATGCGCCGCATTCGAGCCGACGAAGGGCTTCAGGGATCTGGTGAGGGCTCTACTCCCAGGGGACCTCGTCGAGGTCTACGGCGCCGTCAAGAAGGGGACCGTCAACCTCGAGAAGATGGAGGTCGTCTCCCTCGCCGAGGGGACGGTCGGGGAGGCGCCCCTCTGCCCCTCCTGCAGCAGAAGGATGAAGTCTGCGGGCCGGGGGCAGGGGTACCGGTGCAGGAGGTGCAAGACGAGGGCAGAGGGGAAGGCGACCGTTCCCCTCCATAGAGAGATCCAGGAGGGTTTCTATGAGGTTCCTCCTTGCGCCAGGAGGCACCTATCAAAGCCCCTGGTGAGGATGAGAGGCGATAAGGTCCATCCCAGCAGGTAGAAAATAAAAAGGGAGAGCCGCCTCACTTGAAGGCCGCTTCCAGCGGGGGTATGACCTGCTTCTTCCGCGAGAGTACGCCCTTCTTGTAGATGGAGTTGTTCTCCATCTTCCCCTCGAAGGCCTTCTCGAACTTATCCACAGGCGTGCCCACAAACAGCAGATCGCTCGCTTCCTTCATGACGTCGGTGAGCATGATCAGAACGAAGCTGAGACCCTCCTCCTTCCTCACCTTCTCCATATCCTCCAGGATCTCCTTCTTCCTCGCAGCCAGCACCGAGAGGTCCATGACCTCGATCTGGCCTACCCCGGCTTTCGTCCCTGCGAAGTCGAAGTGCTTGTAGTCGCCCTTTACGATATCTCTGGCGGTCTTGGAAGAGATGTCGCTCTTGGCGGTGAGCATATCGATCCCGTACTGCATGTAGTCCTCGCCGGTGATCTTGGCTAGCTTCTCCACCTGCTCTTTGTCCTTATCGGTGCAGGTGGGAGACTTGAAGAGGACGGTGTCGCTGAGGATGGCGGACATCATCACGCCGGCCATCTCTTTGGTGATGTTAACACCATTCTGGTCGTACATCGCCGAGATTATCGTCGCTGTGCTCCCGACGGGCTCGTTGTGGAAGAAGATGGGGCTTCCTGTCTGGATGTCGCCGATCTTGTGGTGATCTATGACCTCCATCAACGTCGCCTCTTTTATGTTATCCACCGCCTGCCCCACCTCGTTGTGGTCGACGAGGACGATCTTCTTGCCCTTGCCGTCGGTGATCGTCTCCGGCACAGGGACGCTGAAGCGCTCGAGGACGAACTTGGTCTCGCTGTTGATCTCGCCCGCCGCCGCGGGGATGTATATCTCGGGCATACCCAGCTGGTTCTTCAGGTTCGCATAAGCGATAGCCGATGCTACAGAGTCAGTGTCTGGACTTTTGTGGCCCACCACGTAGACGTTATCAGCCAGATGAAACACCTCCGAAGATATTCAACGCGCAACTCCGACTTAAACCTTTGCAACGAGCCGTTTATGCCGAAATTTATCTCGGATCCGCCGGGGGGCGGCGAGGGCGGATCGGAGGAGGCCAGCATCTTTATATAGTACTTAGCATATAGAAAGAGGGTTCCCTTATGAGGACTGGCAGGAGCTGAGGCGTCCGCCGTCGCCATGACCGCCGGAGCAAAGGGGGAACGACACCAAAAGCCGCGTTGATAGGTCCTTGGGGGAGATAATGACTACAGTCTGCCCATGACCTCAAGACAACCCAGATGCGGTACATATAAGCCCGCTGCGAGGGTCACTGAGCCGACGGACGGATCTTCCATAGGATGAGGCCTCAGAGTTAGCAGAGCATCGGGCGACATACCAAAATCATGCGGGGCAGGCCCACAATTTTAAATTATTATAACTCATTTATAATAAAGTTTCCGCCCGTTCCGCCATTATCTTAAATATCAGCACCATCTCAACGAACCCTGCTGATTATGTGGGGAATTCTGATCACCTTCGAGGGGATAGACGGGTCCGGCAAGTCGACGGCCCTCGCCGACCTCGCCCGGTGGATCTCCGCAGAGGAGGAAGAGGAGAGGGGGCCGTTCAGAGGCAGGGAGTTTCTCTTCACCGCCGAGCCTACCGACGGCGAGGAGGGGCGGCTCCTGAGAGAGAGGCTGAAGGGCCCCAGGACGGCGGAAGGCCGGGGGCCGGGTCCGATGGGGTCGGAAGGGCTGGAGGAGCTCTTCCTCTTCTTGGCAGACCACGCCCGCCACCTGAGGGAGGTGGTGGTCCCGGCCCTCGACCGGGGGATGGTGGTGATCTCGGACCGGTACTCCGACTCCAGGATCGCCTACCAGGGGACCGCCCTCCGGGGAATCGTCCCCGGCCCCATGGAGTGGGTGGGGGCGATCCACCGCCCCTGGTCCGTCGTCCCCGATAAGACGATCCTCTTCAGGATAAATCCCGCCCAGGCGGTGGAGAGGTGCCTCTCCCGCAAGGGAGATGGCCCTACATCGAGAGATCCCGAGAAGTTCGAGCGGGAGGCGTTTCTCAGAGAGGTGGCGGCGAACTTCGAGGTTTTGGCCAGAAACGAGCCGGAGAGGTTCGTCATCATCGACGCCGGCCGCGAGAGGTCCCAGGTCCTGAAGGACGCGATCCGCGCCCTAGCCGCCGCCATCTCCGAGGAGGAGTCCGGGGCGGATGGATAGGGCGCGGTGAGGAATCAAAGATCGAGAGACCGACGATCGGATAACGCTGATTGATGGATCAGCGATCGGATATCGAAGATCGACGATTGATAGACCGACGATCAGCGAACGGAGGTCGGCGGCGAGGGCTGATCTTCCAATGCCATCGCCACGAGCCTCCTCGCCCAGGCGAGCTTCTTCTTCTTCTTTGGGGTGACGGCAGGATCGTCGTAATCGAAGCCTATCAACCTGATCTCTTCTGCCCCGAAGTGCCGGGCGAGGAAGACTGCGCGGTCGCCGTCGGTGAACCCCCCGAAGTTGTAGACCCCCTCCAGGGGGGCTGCCTGGGTGGTGGCGAGGACCTTTCTGAGCCGGGGGACGTACTCCAAAAGGGCAGCCACGTTGTCGCCGTGGGCGTGGACCACCACCGCCGACCCCCTCTCGCTCGCGGCGACGATGTCGGGGAGGAGGCCGTCCAGGTCGGTGACGATGACGTCGGGGACGACCCCCGCCGCGAGGAGGGGCGTCGTCGCCCCGTCGGCGGCTATGACCACGAGACCCTCGTCCCTCGAAGCGCCGGGCCGGGCCATAGGGCCCTCCTCCAGGATCGCCCCCAACTCCAGCGCAAGCCCCGGCCCGTTGCCGCATACCAGGACCCTCCGCCCCCGGATCATCGAGTCCAGGTCTTCGAGGGAGAGGTCTCCTCCCCTCCCCGAGAGGAGGCCCTTGAGGAGGAGGGCCGCTGCCTCGTCCTCGTCGCGGGAGAAGCCGAACTCCTCCAGGATCTCCCGGTATATCGGGTCCCATTCCTCAAACCGCATGATACGCCCTAGCCGGGGGGGAGGTTAAGCCTTTCCTCTCCGATCCGGGGCAGGGAGATGGTGGATGCAAAAGACGAGCAGATCAAGGGCGGATAAAAGAAGAGAAGAGGTCGGGGAGGTTATCCCCGAACTGTTCAAGAATAATAGATGTCGCCGTTCGTCACAGGAGGCTCAAAGGTGGCGGCAGCCATGGACTCTGCGTCTGGGACGATGCACGGCTCGCAGGGGTTGTAGGGGCCGCACGGTTCCATCGTATCGCATCCGCCGAAGCAGCAGCTCAGCCAGTCCTTCGGTACAATGACATGCTTGTAGGGGACCTCGAGGGTCATGTTCTTCTCGATGGTGAAGGTCCCGACGTAGTGCTCGTCGATCTCGATCATGGGGTTGTACCAGGCACTAGTCCCCTGGCCATTAGACCGCCGAGGTGCATCATAGCCGGTATCGTTCATGTTATTCGGATCTCCCTGGAGGACTCCTATGTCCACCATACCGTCGGTGACGTCCTCGCTGATCTTCATCCAGGTGTAGCCGACGCCCTGGTAGATCGGATCGTCATATACATACTGCTTATCCTTGACCAGGATTTCGATCTCCTTGTCGACGGCCTTGGCGTACTCCACCTGGTGGTGCATCATGGTGACCGGCCTGTAGTTCTTTATCACCGTCTTCTCCTTAAGCAGGGAGTCGTAGAGGATGGGGTTTCGCGCGTAGTAGCCGTTTCCTATGGCCATCCTCATCGGAGAGTAGACCATGGAGTTGTCCTCCCTCGCCGATATGCAGGAGTAAGCCTCCCACTCCTGGTAGCAGCCGTCTTTCTTGACGTAGTTGACGATATCAGCGTTGATGATCATCTCGTTCTCGATGGTGCCGCTCCCGTGGGCGTAGTCCTTGTACATCGGACCCTTCTGGCCGGGGCTGCCGGTGTCGGGGGTGGGCAGCTGGATGTACCTGTACGTCATGAAGTAGCCGCTACCCTGGACGCTCTGCTCGAAGTCAAAGGTCATGTTGTAACCGGCGCCTTTGGCAGGCCTCTCATTGAATTCTTGCGCCGCCGCCATCCCCATCAGGAACGACAGGGCGAGTATCGCGAGCATAACTTTTCTCAAATCAACTCCCTCCGTCTAAACTAAGTTCAGTAGAGCCTTGCATAAATCTAATGCCACCCCCCTATTTTAATCTGTTGATCGCATGATATATTATCAGGATATCATCAGGGCGACCGGTGCCGCAGACGCCTCAGGATGACCCGGCCATTCCGGAAATTTTCGGTTATAAAGGGAGCCACTCGGGATGAAATTATGGCATAAAAGGAGTTCGACATTTGGAAGTCCAAAAAAGGAGATAATTATGGTTATAAGGTCAGAAAAAGTCCCAGGGGGATGATCAGGCCTTTTCGGCCTCGGATGACAGGACTTTTCCCTTGAATTCCTCGAATCCCACCGATTTTATGAACTCCCGCAGCCTCATTCCAGGCTGGGCGCCGGCCCTATAAACCTCCAGGATCCGGCCGATGAGGGGGATGACCTCCTCCCTCGCCACGAAGTCGCGGAGCATCCAGCCCTCATGAGGAGGCCAGCTCCCCCGCCCGCCGACGAAGATCATGTACCCGTCCTCGGCGGTGTACCTCGCCCCCACAGGGCAGTTGACGACGCAGCGACCGCACATGACGCACTCATCATAGTCGATGACCGCCTTCCCATCGACTATGGTGGCCGCCCCCACCTTGCAGACAGCGACGCACTTCTCGCACCCTGTGCACTTCTCGGCGTCCAGCTCGGGCCTGACCCTCCCCATGACGCCGATCTCGTTGAACTGGGGCCTGGTGCAGGGGAAGGGGCACCCGCCTATCCCCACCTTAAGAGGACCCGGCGTCTTCTCCCCCGTGAACCTCTCCCCGATCTCTCTTGCAAGGCCGGTCGTCTCCGCCGCGGCTTTGAAGCAGTACACCTCCCCGAGACAGGATACGACGTTCCGGAAGGTCATCCCTGCAGACCCAGGGGCGAGCCCCGCACCTTTCAGTTCGGCGATAGCCGCCTCCAGCTTCTCCTCGGGGACCCCGAGGATCGAGATCTCCTGCCTCACGGTGAGATGGACCTCGCCGCCGTACTTCTCTGCCACCTCTCCTATCCGCTTCACCTGGGCGGGGTCGAGCATCCCCCCCGTCACCAGGATCTTTATCTCAAACTTCCCGTCTCTCCTCTTGAATACGGCGGGCATCCCCTTGTACATCTCCGGCTTCAACACGATCCCTCCAAGATCATATGTCATCGTAATCTCCGACTAACTTGTAAATTGTGGTCGTAAAAAGGATAACTGCGAATAGAGTGGAGGTTTAGAGCAGGATAGCTTATCAAAACATCCAAGAGACCCGCAGGCAGATGGAGAGGAGCTGCAGGAGATGAAGAGATGAAGGACAAGGGAGAGATGAAGGAGGGTGAGTAGACGCCGGGAGGGGAGATCGTCCCATGCCACCAGAGCCGGTTCTTACCAAAAGGTTAATACGTGAGGGATAAACTAGGAAATTGGCACATGCCCGTCGACGTCGATCTTGGGAAAGAACAACATTTTGGTTCCAGGGCGATTGGAAGAGCGCGATCCTTCGATCAGACGCTTGAAAGCCCCGCTGAAATGATCCGCAGATGTCAACGAAATCGAGATTTTATTGAGATCTCCCCCGAAACAGGTCGATGGAAGGAGCATGTGACATCGATGATGCCCCACGAAGTATAGTGCCGTAGGGAAGGGATGAAAACCAGCCAAGTTGGCTGGAAAAGGAGGACAAAAGGGGGATGCTGGCAGAACTGGAAGAAAAGAAGGCCCGGCTGAAGCAACAGGCCATCGATTTTAAGGATAGTCGAAGCCAATTGAACGCTGAAGCCAGCAAGTGGGCCGCGGAGCGCAACGAACTGAACAAGAAGACAAAAGAGCTCATCGACAAAGCCCAAGAGCTCAAGACGCTCCGTGACGAGTACAACAAGAACGTGGCTGAGGCCAAACTGAAGCGGGACGAGTTCAACGAGAAGACGAACGACTTCTACGCTCAGATAGACGAGATCAGAAAGAAGCACAACCTCACGGGCGACCGATCCATCCGGGGTCTGCGAAGAGAGATAGACCACATGGAGTTCAAACAGCAGACCGAGGTCTTAAGCCCCGACAAAGAAAAGCAGCTCGTCGAGAAGATATCAGCCCTCCGGGCCGAGTTCAAGATGAGGAAGGAGCAGATGGAGAAGAACGACGTCTTGAAAGACCTTCTGGACGAGGCGCAGAAGCTCCGCGACCAGGCGTCTGAATACCACGATCTCGTCACAAAGTCTGCAGAACTCGCCCAGGAATACCACGACAAGATGATCGCCACCTTCAAAGAAGCGGACCAGGTGAGGGCCCAGGCCGACGGAGCCCACCGGGAATTCGTCAAAGCCCAGGAGGCGGCGGACAAGCAGCACCGGGAGTTCATACGAACTCAGCGAGAGATCCGCGATTTCGACAAGATCATCACCGGTCTACGGAGAAAGAACCGGGAGAAGAGGGAGGACAAGGTGAAGGCCGAGGTCAGGAAGGAGGCCGAGGAGATCCTCACCCAGTTCAGACAGGGCGAAAAGCTGGACACCTCCGACCTCCTGAGACTTCAGCGTTCAGGACTGGTCTGAAACCGAGATCGGTTTTAATCCCGGAGCGGCCCTCCGGCCGCTCCCGGACCTTTAAAGCCCGCCCGCATCGCTGCCTTCCGCTTCGCCGCCTACTTCGATCCCCGATCCTGAGGGCGGACGGATCGTCCGGACGAGGGAGATGAACGGAGAGATGAAGATAGGCAGCAGAGGAGGGGCGCAGCAGACCCCAGGTGGATGGATATGAGGATAACCTGGCTGTCTCATTCTTGTTTTGAGCTTGCAGAGTCGATGAACGTCCTGGTGGACCCCTACATCCGGGATAACCCCATGGCCCCAAAGGCCGTCGAAGAGCTCAACCCGGATATCATCGCCGTCACCCACGGCCACGCTGATCACCTCGGCGACGCCGAGGATATAGCCCGACAGACGGGCTCTCCGGTCCTGGCGGTCGCCGAGGTGGCGAGATTTTTGGACCGCCTATCCATCAGATCCGAGGGGATGAACATCGGCGGCTCCTTGCGGATGGGAGACGTCCTCTTCACCATGACCCCCGCGATCCACTCCTCAGAGATAAACCTCACCGACCCTCCGACCCCCGGCGGGGAGGCCGCGGGCTTTGTCATCGACGACGGGATAAGAATATACCACGCCGGCGACACCGCCCTTTTTAGCGACATGAGGCTTATTGGAGATCTCTACCGACCGGACGTCGCCCTGCTGCCCATCGGAGGCAGGTACACCATGGGCCCCCGAGAAGCGGCGATCGCCACCAGCTGGATCCGGCCCCACCTGGTGATACCGATGCATTACAACACCTGGCCCAGGATAAGGCAGGACCCCACCGAGTTCAGGGATCTGGTGGAGACTCTCTGCGACTCCGAGGTGGTGATCATGGGAGCAGGAGACGCCGTCGAATGCTGAGATCCGAAGGACCCTCGCGATAGATCCAATTTATTTTTATATTTCATCCATATCGGCGCGGCTCCACCGATCATCGTCCCGTAGGCAGCGGATGAAACGACCGCAAACTTTTAAACTCCGTCGCCGAACCAACCGTCAATGAGCGATCTTTGTCTGATCTTCGGAAGGCCGAAGGTGAAGGGTAAAGAGGCCTTTCTGGCGGCGTTGAGGAAGGCCCAAGTCGAGAGCGGCTGCGTCATCCAGGCGATGGACGCATCCCTGATCGTCGGCGAGAGCCACGCCACCTTAGCCGCCGAGAAGGCGATCCGGGCCTTCTCCGAAGAGAAGAACGTCGCCAAAGATCTGGGGCTTGAGATCTTGCGCTACGCCTCGGGCAAAAGACAGATCGGTCGGGCGCTCACCATGGGGGTATCGGAGGAGACCGAGAGGATAGCCCTGATAGTCGTGGAGAACGGGACGCCTCCAAAGATCTCCGATATCATCGAGATCGACGGCGAAGGGCCCTGCTGGAGCAGGGCCGCCGTCAGGGAAGCCTTCGAGATCGGGGAGGCGGAGATCGAGGCGGCGGGAGAGGAGAGGATCCCCGACATCGTGCTGGAACGGGTAGCGCTGATGGATGCTTACCGATGAGATGATCTTATGAAAGAAGAGTTCTACACCCGGGGCCGCTGGCAGAACTGGATCAACAAGATAAAGGAGAGCGGGTTCACCCTCCAGGAGTCGGACGAGGATCCGTCGGCTGCGGTCTTCGTCTACGCCATGGACGACGTGGTCCTGGCCTGCCTAAAGGTCATAGCGAGATGTGAACACACCACCATCACCAAAGAGGAGGCGATATACGCCATCGACGAGATCAGGGATATAGTCTCTGAGAGGGACGACTCCCTGGGAGAGGATGCGAATCTTATGCTGGAGTCGCTGAACGCCGCCCTCACCGCCGTATTCATCTCAAGCCAGAGGTACATCGACGGCGGCTACGACAGAAAGACGAAGCTGGAGGATCTGGTGAAAAAGGCGGTCCTCGCCGAGGAGGCAGACCGGATGGAGGAGGCCCTGGGGGTTTTGAGCGATATCGGGGCGAGGGTGATCGGGGGAGAGGCCCTCCCCGAAGAGGTCTTCGAGGACCTCCCCTACTCCCTGACGGCGGAGCTCCTCGACGGAATCGACGCCATCTCCGCCGCCCAGATCGGAGACGACAGCTACAAGGAAGACGACGGGTCCGAAGACGACGGCGACGACTCCTGACCTTCCGACCGGCGACTCGAAGGCGGCCTTCAGTCCCGCAGGTCACCTCGGCCGGGTCGTCACCTCGCACCCGTCCTCCGTAACGATGACGGTATCCTCGGCCTGGGATACGAGGGCGCCCTCCGCCTCCCAGAGGAGGGGGTACCGATGGAGGATCCCCGCCCTGAGGAGCTGACCTATGGCGTAATCTATCCGGTCTCCCGAGAGCCACCTCCGGGCGAAGGGGAGGGTTGAGTAATTTTCCAGTACCTCCTTCAACAGGGACCTCGCCGGGGGAGACCTGATGGGCCTTTTGGCGACGAAGGAGAAGATCTCCGCCTGGGGCGCCTCGGTGATCCTCCCGACGCCGTCGGTGGCGAAGGGCTCGATGGCGATGACCTCTCCCGGCGAGAGGACCACCCCCTTCTCGATCCGCCGATTCGGCACCGACGGCTCGCCGTGGGCCCGGTAGCGACCGAGGCCGTGGCCCGTCAGGTTCGCGACGGAGCTGTAGCCGTATCCCCGGATGGCCTCCTCGATGGCCGCCCCCAGCTCCGCCGTGGACACCCCCGGCCCCACCAGCTCTATCGCCGCGGCGAGCCCCGCTGCCGAGGCCTCCACGAGGTCAGGGTGGCCGCCGAGATCCACCGTCACGGCGGCGTCGGCGATGTAGCCGTCGACGTGGACGCCGATGTCCAGCTTCACCATCTCCTCGCCGAAGACGTCCCCGTCCTCGGGGCGGGGGGTGTCGTGGGCGGCGACCCGGTCCCGAGATATGTTGCAGGGGAAGGCGACCTCGCCGCCGAGGGCGCGGGTCGTCTCCTCGACGAACTCCGCCACCTCCAGGATGGAGACCCCTACATCGACCATCGAGCTCGCATCGTCCCGGACCCGTGCCAGGATCTCCCCCGCCTTCCTGTACTTCTCAAGCACTTCAGCGTCCATGAAAGATCATACTCCTCTCGTCAAAGTACCCTCGTCGGACTCTCCTCAGAGGATGAGCCCCTTTTCAAATTCTGTGAGGTTTTCGCATCCGTCATCCTTCACCACCACCAGATCCTCCAGCCGGACGCCGCCGATATCCGGATAGTAGAGGCCCGGCTCCACGGTGACGACGTTCCCTGCCACCAGGGCGCCCCCCACCTCGCTCAGGGAGGGCCTCTCATGGACCGCCAGCCCGACCCCATGGCCGGTGGAATGGATGTAACCGCGACCCTCCCGCTCGGGGTAGCCCCGCTCCTCGAAGACGGCGCAGACTTCGGCGTGGACCTCCCTCCCCGGGGCCCCCGCCCTGACGGCACCGATCCCAGCAGCCTGAGCTGCTCGAACCGCCCCATAGATCTCTACTACCTCGGGGTCTGCCTCCCCCCGGAGGACCGTCCTCGTCATGTCCGCAAAGTACCGCGTCCGTTTGGACCGGGGGAATATGTCGATGACTATCGGCGAATCTGCGGGGAGGGGCCCCGACCCGCCGAAGTGGGGGTCTGCTCCGTCTTTGCCCCCGGCCACGATCGTCTCCTGAGCCTCATAACCCCCTCTAAGAAGGGAGACGTCGATGGCGGACTTCACCATCTCAGAGGTGAGGGGCGACCCTTCGAAGATCAGACTCCCCCCGGCGGGGCGGGACCTTCTTATCATCCCGACGGCGACCTTCATCGCCTCCTCGCAGCCCCTCTGGACAGACCTGATCGCCTCGATCTCTTGGGGGGTCTTCACCTCCCTCCACTTCGATGCGGGGCTCTCCAGGACCGATACCTCGAAGTCGGCGGTGAGGTCGGAATAGACCCTCACCGGAAAGTCAAAAGGGACCCCCAGCTTCCTGACGCCTCGGTCCCGAAGGAACTCCTTGAGGACCGCAGCGTAGGCGTCCTCGGGCCGGTCGAAGTTCGCCAGCTTCTCTTTTATCCCGTAATCGGAGGTGGTGGCCACCTCGTCGGCGACAGACTCCCTCTTTGCCCGCCCCCCCTCCATCCCCGATACCAGGATGGATAGAGATGATGCCGCCAGGAGGGCGAACCGGTCCGGGGCGAGGAAGCAGGAGAGATAATAGATGTCGGGGTTGCAGAGGCTGTCTCCAAGGAAGAGGAAGCCGTCGAGCCCCTGGTCGCTGAGAAACTCTCCGGTCCTCTGAGATGATGGAGGCATGGTAAGAGATCTGAATACGAACTATAAAAAGATGGGTCGAAGAAGACCGTTTAAAGATGGATCGAAGAAGACCTATCAAAGGACGGATCGGGGGGGGCAGACCTATCGGGATCCCTTTATGGCCGTCGTTATATCGCGGACGAAGGCGGCGACGTCCTGGGACCTCTCCACCCCGGTCCCGGTGACGATGATATCGGCCCCGGCGTCCACACGTTCCCGGGCCGCCTCCCCGGACCTTATCCCTCCGCCGACGATGAGGAGGGGATCGGCTATCGCCCTCTTCACCGCCGCCACCATCTTCGCCGGCACCGGCTCCCGGGCCCCCGACCCCGCCTCCAGGTAGACGAACCTCATCCCGAAGTACTTCCCGGCGAGGGCGTAGGCGGCGGCTATCTCCGGCTTATCTCTGGGGATCAGCTTTGCGTCGCCGACCCATCCTACGGTGCCGCCGGGCTCCACGACGACGTAGGCCATGGGGATTGGCTCGATCCGGTACCTCCGGACGAGGGGCGCGCCGAGGGCCTGGTTTTCTATCAGGTAGCTCGCGCTCCGGGAGTTGAGGAGGCTCATGAAGAAGACGGCGTCGGCGTTGGAGCAGAGCCCCGAGACTCCGCTGGGGAAGAGGACCACCGGAAGGCCTGACCCTTCCTTGATCGCCCCTACCGTATCCTCGAGGGCGCGGCCCGCCGCGCCGACGGACCCGCCCACCATGATGGCGTCGGTGCCTCCTATCGCCGCCGCCTCGGCCATCCTCCCGGCCTCCGCGGAGCTCTGGGAGTCGGGGTCTATGAGGGTGAGATGGGCGGCGCCATCGGCCTTCGCGACCCGCGCCAGCATCTCCTCGACGGGACCGATCATGAGAACGTCAGCCCCAGACCCGTCTATCCTCTGCTCTCCTTGGACTTGACCCGGAGCCCCTTGTAGCCGCACTTGCGGCATCGGGTTGAGCGGACGGCGTTTCGGGCGTTGCAGCGCATGCAGATCTTCATGTTGAGAAGTCGGTTTTCAGCCTCTGGAAATCGAGCCATGAAATTTGCCTCTTTATTATCATCGGGTATGCGATTACCGCCGACGCAAGGCGGCGATATGAACCTTTTGGATGGTTTTTGGCGCCGGGGTTGGGATTTTCCTGAGAGGGCTATTTCGCCCTCCCATTTTGAACCCAAGAGTCCCGGAAGGGACAACAGGTCTCGAGCCTGCCGCGTTTGGACTCTCCAGACCCCTGAGGGTGAGAAGATTAGTCCGCTCTGCCACCCCGGCCCCGGAGGATCTAGTTCAAGCTTCTGGTTTATATCTCTTGGCCCGATAGACCCCTCCGGCCGGATAG
This sequence comes from Candidatus Methanocrinis alkalitolerans, assembly GCF_029167205.1. Lineage (NCBI taxonomy): Archaea > Methanobacteriati > Methanobacteriota > Methanomicrobia > Methanotrichales > Methanotrichaceae > Methanocrinis > Candidatus Methanocrinis alkalitolerans. Next base: position 16,190 of record NZ_JARFPL010000004.1, on the reverse strand, counting down.
GCTTATTTGGGCGGGGCGCGGATCTAGGGCGGGAGATTTGGATGGCTCTTCGAGATGATGCGCTGGAGTTCCACAGGAAGTCAAGGGGTAAGATCGCCATAATAAGCAAGGTCCCCTGCAGCACGAGAAAAGACCTGAGCCTCGCCTACACCCCGGGGGTCGCCGAGCCCTGCCGCGAGATAGAGAGAGATCCGGGGCTCGTCTACGATTACACCTCCAAAGGGAACCTGGTGGCAGTGGTCACCGACGGGACCGCGGTCCTGGGGCTTGGCGACATAGGTCCGGCGGCATCGATGCCTGTGATGGAGGGCAAAGCGATCCTCTTCAAGAAGTTCGCCGACGTCGACGCCTTCCCCATCTGCATAGACTCAAAGGACCCCTCGGAGATCGTAGAGGTGACCAAGAGGATATCGGTCGTCTTCGGCGGCATAAACCTGGAGGACATCAGCGCACCGCGCTGCTTCGAGATCGAGGACCGGCTGAAGCGGGAGCTGGATATACCCGTATTCCACGACGACCAGCATGGGACAGCCGTGGTGACGGGTGCGGCCCTCATCAACGGGCTTAAGGTGGTGGGAAAAAGCTTCGAAGAGGTCCGGGTCGTCGCCAGCGGCGCCGGGGCTGCCGGGGTCGCCGTCTCCAAGTTTCTCATGAGCTTCGGCATCGAAGACCTCATCCTCTGCGACAGCCGGGGAATCGTCCACCCTGAGAGAAGCGACCTCAACGCCTCGAAGATGGAGATGGCGAAGATCACAAACCCGGAGGGAAAGACCGGATCTCTCGCCGACGGCCTGAAGGGGGCGGACGTCTTCATCGGGGTCTCTGCCCCCGGGATCGTCACCGAGGAGATGGTCAGGTCCATGGCCGAGGACCCGATCGTCTTCGCCATGGCAAACCCCGTCCCAGAGATCATGCCGGACCTGGCCAGGAAGGCCGGGGCGCGGGTCGTGGCCACCGGAAGGTCGGACTTTCCAAACCAGGTGAACAACGTCCTGGGATTCCCCGGGATCTTCCGGGGGGCCCTGGACGTCCGGGCGAGGGAGATCAACGAGGAGATGAAGATGGCGGCGGCCAGGGCGATCGCAACGCTTGCAGAGCCCATCTCCGAGGATAATATAATCCCCTCGCCCCTGAACCGGCGGGTGGTCCCGAAGGTCGCCGAGGCGGTGGCGAGGGCTGCCCTCGAGTCGGGGGTCGCAAGGCTCGAAGTGGACCCCGCCGAGGTGGGCCGGAGGGCGGCCGAGAGGATCGGGCTATTGGGGTAGCCGGCGGCGAGGAGGAGGAAAGAGGCCAGGCCGAAGGGCGAAGACGAGGACCTGGGGGATGCGGCGCGGCTGGAGGCGCTGATGGTCTACCTCGGTCCAGTGGAGAAGATCACCGCGAAGGGGCCGAAGACCTATGAGTATTATCTCGCGTCCTGGAAGGATGGGTTTCGCTCCCCAAGATACGCTTATCTGAGAGATGGCCTCGTGAAAGCTGAATTGGTGCGGGGGAACTCGCCCCGTCACCTGAGTGGCTTAGACCGACTCACATGTGTTCCGCTTTCTGCATTATTCGGAAGTAATAAGCAATCTAAAACCGGATCATGCACCGAGCGAGGTCGGTGGCATCCAGCATCCCGAAGGGGACGTCGGACTGGGTGACGACGATCTGAGCGGCTCCCGTCGCGGCGAGCTTGCTGATGGCGACATGGAGGGGCTCGTCCCCATCGACGGCGGGATACTCCCTCTCCATCGACTCCTCCACCGGAAGGTCCTTCTTTCCTTCTGCGATCCCTCTGACGACGTCCTCGAGGGTGATGAGCCCTTTCGAGCCGCCGTTCTTGCCGACGAGCGCCGCCCGGACGTTGGAGCCGGAGAGGCTGATGGCAGCCTCCAGGAGGGAGACGCCGGGATCTATGGTGATGGCGGGCCTGGCCAGGCTCTTCACCGGGATCTTGGGTATCGAGGCCATCTCCTTTATGTCGAATATCAGCCGGTTGGTGGTGTCGTCCCTCCCGGTCACCACCCCTTTGATGTGGGTCTTGTTGACGGGGGTGGGACCTATCTCGATCTCGTCGTCGATGTTGAACTCCCTGATATTTCCTATGATCTGAACTATGCCGCTGCACTGGTTCGGCCTCATGACGGTGAAGAAGGTGATCTCGTTGGCGGTTGCCCCCTCCACCGCCGATCCGTTCCTGATGACCGGGACGTCCACCACATCGTCGTCTCCGTCGAGGTTGATCGCCTCGTACGCTGCGGCGATGGCCCGATAGCCCCCTTTGGGGCCGGGGACCCCTTCCACAAGGTGGAGGGCTTTCAGAGATTGCATCTGGTTTCTGATGGTGCCGGGGTTTCGGTCGATGATGGAGGCGATCTCCTCCCCCTTGATCGCCCTCCCCTCTCGCCGTTGTAAGTTTATCAGAGCAGTCAGTATTTCCCGCTGTATCTGTGTCAGTTCCATCCTTGATCGGGCTGATCTTCACGATTGTGGGCTATATATAAGTGTTGATCTATGATTTAGGCCGCCGAGCGGGGCATGATCTGCTGCCAGAAAACGGCAGCTTCGCCATCTTCTGCCAGATCTTCTTGACCGACCCCCTCCGGACGTTTCCAACGACCTCGGGGAGGCATGCGCATGGATAAACATCTCCCTCCGGTGTGATGTGCATCCAGTTCCTCCCGGCAAAGCAGCCCAACTCCCGGAATGCCGCCGGGACGGAGAATATCCGGGGCGGCGGCGCTCCCGATACGAACCCGTCGATCTTCGCCAGGTCGTCTTCCGTCAGGGAGGTGTCGAGCTCTCCGGTCCACCTCCCCGCGGGGACGACCTCGAAGACGGTCAGCTCGGAAGCTTTCAACTCGGCGGCGAGGCTGTGAAGCTCCCCGATCTCGGAGACGTTCTCCCGCCGGAGGACGACGTACAGGTCCACGAAGAGGCCGGCTGCGAGGGCGTTCTCGACGGCCTTCATGGCATCGCGAAAAGCGCCAGCCCTCCCCCTCATCCGGTCGTGCTCCATCTCGGCGGCGGAGTCGAGGCTGACGTTGACGGCGTATAGGCCCGCATCTTTCAAATCCCGGGCGAGCTTCGCTGAAAACCCCGCCCCAGAGGTGAACATAGTTGATACTGCCCGGTCGTCGACGGACCGGACGAGGTCGGGGAGCTCCCGGTAGGTCGTCGGCTCGCCGCCATCGAAGATGACGAGGGTCGTCCCCAAATCCAGGACCTGACCGACGACGTCCTCGACCTCAGCCGGTTCCAGGCGGCGGTGTCTTCCCGTATCCGGCAGGGCGCAATGGAGGCAGCGGTTGGGGCAGTCCTCGGTGATGGATATTGTCACCTGGTCGGGGGTTCGCAGGCCGAAGGTGGCCTTGAGGTAGCTCTTGGCCAGCCTGTCGAAGGCCCGGCTCGGGATGGGGGGAAACCATGTCGAGAGGCAAAGCCGGCTCTCTTCGGCCATCACCGGGATCTGGCCGTCGGCGATTCGTTGGGCGGATTTGAGGAAGGGGAGGCGGGAGAGGGGCCCCGCCGCCTCGATCCGGACCCTCCCCCCGACTACGGAGGCCTCGGCCCTGAGGAGGGGGCCGGAGGCGAGGGTGTACCGCTGAGGTTTCCTCGCCCCCGTCCCTTCCCTCACCGGTAGACCTCGTCGGGATCGAAGACCCGCTCTCCCACCACCTTCCCCTCCAGGTCCCGGTAGAAGCAGGAGCGATAGCCGGTATGGCAGGCTCCGACTTCCTGGATGACCTTCAGGAGGATTGCGTCCTGGTCGCAGTCGATCCTCGCCTCCACCACCTTCTGGAAGTGGCCCGAGGACTCGCCCTTAAGCCAGAGCCTTCTTCTCGACCTGCTCCAGTAGTGGGCCTTCCCCGTTTCCAGGGTCTTCGCCAGAGCCTCCCGGTTCATGTAGGCGAGCATCAGGACCTCTCCGGTCCGGGCGTCCTGGACGATCGCCGGGACGAGGTCGCCTTTGATCTCCAACATGGTCGGATGATAGGGCTATATCCTATAAAAGCCGTTTTCGATCCGTTGACGACGAGGTGCGTCCGCTGCAAAGGGCGGGGGCTCTGCGGAAGGCCCGTATGCCCCATCCTCAAAAGTTTTCGGGCGTCGGCGGAGCTTCCGAAGCTGGGGACGGTGATAGAGGGGCCGTCGCCGCCGGAGGTCTTCGTCGGGAGGTTCGGCTACCCCCGGGTATCCGCCGGCCCCCTCGTCCCGGCGGAGGGGAGAGGGGGCATCGATCCCAGACCGGGCTCAGGTTTGGGCTCCGCCCCCTCCCTGGACTCCCTCCTCTCCTCCCGACCCGCAGAGCTGGCCAAGATGGACGTCGGAGAGATCGTCGCCCTCCGGTCGTCGATGGTGAGGTCGGGGTCGAAGGTGGCGGTCAGCGACGCGAAGAAACCCGGAAGGCTCCTGGAGATGGCCCAGGAGATCGCCATCTCCTCGACGCCCGTCGAGACGGAGGTGACCTTCGCGAAGCCCCCCCGGGGTCGCCTCCGATTCGACGGGTTCATGATGCCCTCGGGGCCGGTCGGAACCGTAGAGGAGATGGAGATCATCTCGAACCCCACGGTCCCGCGGAAGGTCGACGAGGTGGTGGGGGATACGGACCTTTTGGCCACAGCCGCCGTCGGCGAGCTTTATGGGTCGGGGGTGGAGGTGGACGGGATATCGAGGCTCCTATCCCTGGGGCTGTTGGGAAAGGAGAGAAAGCTCGTACCGACGAGGTGGTCGATCACCGCCTCCGACGACATCGCGGGGAAACATCTCATCGAAGCTATCCGGGACAATCCTCCCATAAACGACCACATACTCTTCTCAGGCGAAAGGCTCGGAAATCACTTTGAGATCCTCCTGGCGCCGGGGACCTTCACCTACGAGCTCGTCGAGATCTGGCTCCCCCGGTCGGTCTGGTCGGGGGAGGAGTCCTGGATCGGCGCCGACCGCGAGGGCCCCGGCCCGAAGAAGGGGTACAGCAGTCTTGCCGGCGGGTACTACGCCGCCCGCCTGGCCGTTCTCGAACGCTTGGCCGAGATGAGGCGGCAGGCCTCCGTCCTGGCGGCCCGGGAGATCACCGAGGAGTACTGGGCGCCCCTGGGGGTCTGGGTCGTACGGGAGGCGGCGAGGGCCGCCCTCTCGGCCGAGCCCCGGAAGTTCGAGACGATGGAGGCGGCCCTGGCGGAGATGGCGACGCGCCTGCGGACGCCCTCGCGCGACTGGCGGCCTTACTCGGAGCTGGCACAGGGGGCAGAGCAGACGACGCTCGCGAGGTTCTGCTGATCGAGGACTCGGGGTCGCTGCCACAGCTCGCCGATCCCGTCGTCCAGACGAGAGATCCAAATCCTTTATTGCCGCTCAAAATCATATAACAGTTCATGACAGCCACGGTGACCGTTCGTGAAGATGACGTCCTGGGCTTCCTCCTGGAAGGAAAGCTCACCGAAGAAGACTATACCGAGGTCCTAATCCCGACCCTCCAAGAGGCGATCGATCAGCATCGGGACCTGCGCGTCCTGATGCAGGTCAAGGATTTCGGAGGCTGGACCGTCGGCGGCGCCTGGGAGGACCTGAAGAACTGGCCGATGCTCCGCCATCTCGACAAGATGGCCTTTGTGAGCGACGACTCATGGGACGAGGTCCTCACCTGGATGTTCAAGGCCTTCGCCGGCCTTTCGGGGATGGATACCCGGTTCTTCCGGGAAGAGAGGCTGGAAGAGGCCTGGAGATGGGTGCGGGAGGATCCATAGCCGGCCTTCTCCCATCTAATCCCGGCGACTTCGGGATGTAAATTCTTCATAAAATATTCCAGAGGATGAAGAATGCTGCCAGGAGAGGTAGGCTGCGTCCTATGACGTAAATTTTGAACTCCCACCAGCGGCTCTTCGCCCCCAGGGCCTGGGCGATCCTGGGCCGGGGGACGAACCAGCAGACGAGGCCGGCCCCCATGATCCCCGAGGCCACCACCATATTGGTGCCGCCGAACTGGTCCATGAAGTCCAGAAAGGGCATCCCCATCACCTGTAGATTTACGGGGCTGAAGCTGAGGGCCGACGGCACCCCCAGGAAGATCATCAGGCATCCCACCGCCAAGACGGAGCGGAGTTCGCCCATCCGGAACTCTTCGGAGAAGGCGGCGATGATGACCTTCAGCCCGGCGAGGCAGGAGCTGAAGGCGGCGGCGAAGAAGAGGGAGAAGAAGCCCATGGCCAGCCAGCCCCCGTGCTCCATCTCACCGAATACTCGGGGAAGGGTTTCGAAGGCGAGCTGGCTGCCGGCGCCGGGGTCGAAGCCGTAGGTGAAGACGAAGGGGAAGATCATCAGCCCGGCGAGGAGGGCGATGGAGGTCTCGGTGGCGGTGACGATGAGGCAGGCCCGGGGGACGTTCGTCCGGTGGGGGATGTAACTTCCGTAGGTGACGAGATAACCCTGGCCGATGGCCAGGGTATAGAAGGCTTGACCGAAGGCGAAGAGCCAGATGGTGGGGCTTGCAAGGAGGCTGTAGTCTGCGACGAATATGAAGCTCATCGCCTCCTCCCAGCCGTCCATTTGGGCGGCGAAGATGACGATCCCTATGACCATCAGCAACAAGACCGGCATCAGGATCTTGGAGAATTTTTCGATGGCGCTGACCCCCCGTATCAGCACCACGGTGGCGAGGACGGTGACGGCGAAGAAGTACCAGAGGGAGTTGTAACCCCCCGTGAAGTCGTCGAAGGGCTCCACCGCCATGGAGAAGGCCGAAACTGCATAGCCCATGGTCCAGCCGGTGACCACCAGATAGTAGCTGGTTATGGCGATGGTCAACAACACCACAAACCAGCCGTAATAGGTGGCGAAGCGGTTTACATTCCTGAAGGTTCCCACGGCGCTGACCTGGGCCAGCCGACCTGTAGCCACCTCCAGCATCATTATGGGGAGGGCCACCAGGACCAGGGCGATGAGGTAGGCGACGATGAAGGCTCCGCCGCCGTTCTCCCCTACCATGTACGGGAAACGCCAGAGGTTGCCGAGGCCGACGGCGGCGGCGGTCATGGAGAAGACGAAGGCGGTCTCAGAGGACCACTGGGCGCGCTGGCCGGGACTGTAGGGGACTTCGCAATCGGTCATGGCGGCTCCTGCCGGTCTTCACACGCTTCAATGACGATTAAGTGATATCCAGTTGATCAATAGACGACGGATCGATATCTGAATTCTCTCCTCCGCCTTGCCTCACTATCACGCCAGAACCTGGACATCGAGATGGATCTTCCCCGTCGCCTTGAGACGGACTTCCGCCATCGTCTCTTCGACGCTCTCATCGAGGATCGCGAGCCCCTCCTCCAGCTCCTCGTCGGTGATGGTGAGGGGCGCGAGGATCTTCAGGACCTGGTCCTCGGAGCCGGAGGTCTCGATGATGAGCCCCCTCTCGAAGGCAAGGTGTGATATCCTCGAAGCGATCTCGCCGCTTCCGCAGTCGAGGGCCTGGACCATCCCTCTGCCGCGGGCCGAGAGGGTGCCGGTCTCATCGAGGTCGACGAGCCGATCGAGGTGCTCCCTTGCGACCTGCCCCTTCCTCTTCACGTCTCTTGAGAAGGAGTCGTCTCTCCAGTACTCCTCGATCGCCGCTCGCGCGGTGACGAATGCGAGGTTGTTTCCCCGGAAGGTTCCGTTGTGCTCTCCGGGCTTCCACACGTCGAGCTGTGGCTTCATCAGGACGACGGCCATGGGCAGGCCGTAGCCGCTGAGGGACTTGGACAGGGTTATGATATCCGGCGATATCCCCGCCTCTTCGAAGCTGAAGAAGGTCCCGGTTCTGCCGCACCCCACCTGGATGTCGTCGACGATCAGGAGGATGTCGTGCTTGCTGCAGACCTCCTCGAGGGACCGGAGCCACTCTTTGCTCGCAACGTTGATCCCGCCCTCGCCTTGGATCGTCTCGACGATGACCGCCGCCGGATGGTCGAGGCCGCTGCTCCCGTCGGTGAGCATCTTGTCGAGGTACTCGGTGGTGTCGACCCCTTCGCCCATGTAGCCGTCGTAGGGCATGAAGGCCGTCCCCTGGGGCTGGATGCCGCAGCCGTCCCGGAAATGGCTGTTGCCGGTCGCTGCCACCGATCCCAGGGTGACGCCGTGGAACCCGTTGGTGAAGGAGACGATCGTCTGCCTTCCTGTGTAATTCCGGGCGATCTTCATCGCCGCCTCGACGGCGTTCGTCCCCGTCGGCCCCGTAAACTGGATCTTATACCTCATGCGCCGGAGCTTGAGGATCCGGGAGTCGAAGGCCTCCATGAAGGCCTGCTTCGCCCCCGTGACCATGTCAAGGCCGTGGACGATCTGATCTGCCTCGATGTACTCGAGGAGCTTCTCTTTCAGAAGAGGGTCGTTGTGGCCGTAGTTGAGAGCCCCGGCTCCTGCGAGAAAGTCGATGTACTCGCGCCCTTCCTCGTCTTCCAACGTCGCTCCCCTGGCCTTCGTGAAGACGACCGGGAAGTTGCGGCAGTAGCTTCGAACCTTTGATTCAAGACGATTTGTTGTGCTCATATCGTTGGCGGTTTTATCACCTTCATCACAACTATTCTCGTCTTCTGTGCTAATCTCGTTCATGATGGTTTCACCACATCTTTATTTTTATCCCATCCGTCCAGATTGGACGGTCCTATACAAACTAAGAGTTGAAATTAATAGATATTAAATGTTTGGTTTTAATCAATCTATTTTGTTTTAATTCATTTTATGTTTAATAAAGCCCGATTTCGACTCATCAGCGCCTTTGTAGACCTAAAACACTTCTCGCCTCACTCCCTCCACGGAGTCCAATCCCTCCGCCCGGATCTCCCCGGCCTCCGGCGAATGGCGCCGTCGTCGACGGTGAAATAGCCGATCCTGTCTGCTCTACGTCTCTGAACCGTGCCCTCGAAGATCTTCACACCATGGACCTCCAGAAGGCCCCAGGAAGCCTTGCACATGTTCCGATATTTGGACGGAGAGAGCTCGACCGCCTCCATGCAGGGGCATCTCTTGATCAGCTCGAGGAGGGCGAGGGCGACGGGATGGGTGGCCAGATAGACCACCCTCTCCTCTGGATCCACGGTGGCTATCACGGCCCGGGAGTTGACGACTCGGATCTGCATTATGGCGGTGGTGACTGTCCCGACGGGCAAAAGACGCTTCGATCTCCCGGCATCGAGCCCCGCGGTCCCGGCCCTCTTGGGGTTAGGATTGAGCACACGGAGGAGGGTTCCCCCAGAGGGCTTTCGAGGCGGGACGGGTTCCCAGAAGCTCTCCAGGATCGCGATCCCGGCTCCCAGGTGATAGATCGTGATTATTGAAGAGCAGGTGCCAGAGCACACCCGAAAGCTTCCGGTGAGTTCCCGGAGAGGTTCACGCTGTCTCTTAGTTGATCCCGGTGGCAAGACTATAACAGATCCTTTATCTTTTGTATCTGTCCTTCGCCCAAGCGAGCTTGATAGCCAGATCAGCTACGATCTGCCTACTTTAACCGGGTGACCTGCGTACTGCTTTGAGGCGTTCAATGCCTGTTTGTCGGTTACGCCCTGCCACTCAACCAAGATCCATCGCGCAAAAGCGCTTGACTCTTCGATGTAGCTTTGACCGGTCACTATCGACGTGCAGCTAGCTATTCAGCTCGGATCTTCTTCAACGCGTCTTTGATCGCTTCTCGGACCATCCAGTCATCATCCTTAAGCGCATCGATCAGAGGGCCGACTGCCCTTTGATCGCCGGTCTCACCGAGCGCACGGGCAGCATCCAACCGGATTTCGGAGGGGCCATACTTCAAGTCCATTACGAGATCAGCCATAGCGTCGTCCATCTCGTCGATAAAAGACGGCATATGCCAATCAACCTCCTACTCGTTCTAGAACTCCTCCTAGACTTCCCGGTCATGACTGCCTTTTGAGGTACCCTTTACGCTCCAGGTAATCTACCTGAGGCCTAGTATACCTCCATACGACGTCGGCCTTCTCATCCTGAAAATCCCAGGGAACGACGATGACGACATCGTTTTCCCGGATCCATATCCTCTTCTTCATCTTGCCGGGTATCCTCGCCATCCTCTCTTTGCCGTCGACGCATCTGACCATCAGCCTGTTCGCGCCGAGGCGAGTCTCCACGGACCCGAAAACCTCTCTATCATGCGCTCGAGGAAGGCGGACTCGCTTTACGACCTCAGGACCTTGTGCATCTCTCTTCCTTTTTGTACTTGCATAATTAGCCAGTTATATCACCACTAAAGACAGTTCGATCTTCAAATCCGAGATTTCGGCACAGACGGCGCCGCCCCTCCTCTCGGCCCTCTCAGCATCCCTCAAGTTCCAGACCATCATGCCATAACCTCCATCCAGAGCGTCTCCACCTCTTTATCTAAGGCAAGGTCGGGTATCTCCAACAGGGCGACGAAGACGGACTCTTCCAATATGGCCAGGCCGCGGTTCAGCTCGTCCTCGATGATGTTCAGAGGGATTAGACACTTCAGGACCTGGTCCTCGGAGCCGGAGGTCTCGATGATGAGCCCCCTCTCGAAGGCCAAGGCCGATATCCGAGCGGCGAGATCGCCGCTTCCGCAGTCGAGGGCCTGGACCATCCCTCTGCCGCGGGCCGAGAGGATACCCCTATCGTCCAGGTCGACGAGCCTCTCAAGCCTCTCTCGGACGATCCTACCCTTCTTCTTTACATCTCTCGAGAACGAGTCGTCTCTCCAGTACTCCTCGATCGCTGCTCGGGCAGTGACGAAGGCATGGTTGTTTCCCCGGAAGGTGCCGTTGTGCTCGCCGGGCTTCCACACGTCGAGCTGTGGCTTCATCAGGACGACGGCCATGGGCAGGCCGTAGCCGCTGAGGGACTTGGACAGGGTTATGATATCCGGCGATATCCCCGCCTCCTCGAAGCTGAAGAAGGTCCCGGTTCTGCCGCACCCCACCTGGATGTCGTCGACGATCAGGAGGATGTCGTGCTTGCTGCAGACCTCCTCGAGGGACCGGAGCCACTCTTTGCTCGCAACGTTGATCCCGCCCTCGCCTTGGATCGTCTCGACGATGACCGCCGCCGGATGGTCGAGGCCGCTGCTCCCGTCGGTGAGCATCTTGTCGAGGTACTCGGTGGTGTCGACCCCTTCGCCCATGTAGCCGTCGTAGGGCATGAAGGCCGTCCCCTGGGGCTGGATGCCGCAGCCGTCCCGGAAATGGCTGTTGCCGGTCGCGGCGACCGATCCGAGGGTGACGCCGTGGAACCCGTTGGTGAAGGAGACGATCGTCTGCCTTCCTGTGTAATTTCGGGCGATCTTCATCGCCGCCTCGACGGCGTTCGTCCCCGTCGGCCCCGTAAACTGGATCTTATAGCTCATGCGCCGGGGCTTGAGGATCCAGGAGTCGAAGGCCTCCATGAAGGCCTGTTTCGCCCCGGTGACCATGTCAAGGCCGTGGACGATCTGATCTGCCTCGATGTACTCGAGGAGCTTCTCTTTCAGAACAGGGTCGTTGTGGCCGTAGTTTAGGGCCCCGGCTCCTGCGAGAAAGTCGATGTACTCGCGCCCTTCCTCGTCTTCCAACGTCGCTCCCCTGGCCTTCGTGAAGACGACCGGGAAGTTGCGGCAGTAGCTTCGAACCTTTGATTCAAGACGATTCACAGTGGAGATGTCGTTGATGGTTTTATCACCTTCACCTTCACCTTCACCTTCCTCTTTTGTGCTGATATCGTTCATGATAGTTTCACCTCATCCGTTCGAGATCGAACGGCCCTATGCGGAAAAGATATTCCGCTTCGTGACCTGCTTTGGGATCTGCTCTTTGATCTTCTTCGGGATCCCGACTCCCAAAATGAGACTCCGAGAAGCAGGCCGAAACCTCGCACCGAGCCTGGAGCTCTCTGGCTAGTGACGTAAAGAGCCTCTTTGACGGCTCATTTGACGGAGATATCGTAGTCTCCAGGAACCGGCAGCCTCTCGTAGAGGGCCTCTTCAAGGCCTCGCGGAGCATCCGCTTTGCAAGCCCGAAGTTCCTGGTGTCGGCGTCCACCGCCACCTGCCAGACGAAGAATACGTCCCCTCGTTCTGGAGGTCTATATCCGGAGAGGAAACCGACGATCTCTCCTGCCCCACCCGTCTCATCCGCCGTTCCCACCTTAGCGACATCTTCGGCGACGACGCAGGTCTCGGCGAAGTCGCGGCAGAGGAGGAGATAGCAGTAGGTCGAGTTCGGGTCCAGGGGCTTGGAGGACTCGACGAGGGCCGATATCCCGGCGCCGTCTTCGACGCAGGGCTTGCGGAGCTTCAGACGGCCCGAATCTCGGCCGTCCTTCATGGATCCGCCTCTTCGCCCCCTTATCCTCCCTATGAGCTCTTCGGCACCCATCGTAATTCTCGTGGGGGCCTGCTCGGGATTGGGCATGGACCTACCTCTGAAATTAATATGTATTAAGTGTTTGGTTCTAATCAAATAAGTTTGATTTAATGCAAAATAGATTTAGCGCGCGCCGCCCGCCGATTTATGCCCTTCTACCGGCCCGACATTGGCCCCTCATCTCCCCCTTTCCTTCTCGATCCCGAAGAACGACCGCCCGGCGCGGAAGCGCCGGGCGGCGCAGCAGCCAGGATAGGCCAGAAAAGAAGACGCCCGAAGCCGGGGCGACGCCGTCACCGGGCAGCATCCTCGACGATGGCGACCTCCTCCTCCGAGAGGCCGTACAGCTCGTAAACCAGGGCGTCGATCTGCCCGTCCGTCGCCTCTATCTGCCGCGAAAGGAGGGTCTTCTCGTGGCAAAGTCTATCGACTCGGAAAGCCGCATGACAAAAGCGAGCATATGATCGGCAGGGGCCACCATCGAAGGGTGGCGGGAGAGACCGCCGAGGATATATCGAGCCGTTAAAATATCATTAGAAATATACTCCGGGCGGCGAAAGACCGCCCCGCCCTTCCTCCAGACTCGCACCCCACCCCTCCGATTTATGCCCTTCTACCGGCCCGACATTGGCCACCTCATCTCCCCCTTTCCTTCTCGATCTCGAAGAACGACCGCACAGGATGGGCCAGAAGGAAAGACGCCCGAAGCCGGGGCGACGCCGTCACCGGGCAGCCTCCTCGACGATGGCGACCTCCTCTTCCGAGAGGCCGTACAGCTCGTAAACCAGGGAGTCGATCTGCCCGTCCGTCGCCTCTATCTGCCGCGAAAGGAGGGTCTTCTCGTGGCCGGTCTTCGATTCAGAAAGCCGCCTGTGCAGGTCTAGCATCCTCTCGACGAGGGCCACCATCTTATCGTGGCGGGCGACGTCCTCGGGGTCGGAGAAGTCGATGGTGCGGATGGGGAGCTTTTCTACATGCCTTTTTTTGACCTGTGCAAGAGCTTCGCCCTTTTCAGGATTCATCGTCGAATAAGCAAAATCTGTTAATTTAGAGTTTAAAATACCCAGTATGTATTTAAGATTATAATTCCCATCCATAGGTAATATTATATGCAAATTATCTCTAGCTACGAAGGGCGGTTCTATCAGAGTTGAGATGATTGAATCACCAGTTTGGCGTACTGTGATCTTCAAAGGTGCATCGAATATCTTAGGATTACGTGGAGCAGCAAGCCAAGGGCCATATAGTATCCAATAATCATTATTCCACACATTTTGATAACGTCTAATTAGACTTCCACGTAATAGTGGAGACCAAGAGGACTCCGGAGCTGACCCAGTTTTAACATAAGGTTTTTCTTTCATCGTTCCTTCTGTTTGTGGAGGGTTGCCTTTACCTTTTTCAAATGGTTTAACACCATTGTATACATCACATAACTGCATCAGTGGAGATGACATTTTGTTGATACTGCGGAATAGCATCTGAGCCTTGACAGGTGCTACTATGTTGATTGGATCGCCATTTTTAGGGATTTCCTTCCAAGGTATTTTATGCCAGCTGGATATATTATCTCCACGCCTAATATCTATTTCAAGAGTGTTGTCTTCGTTATCCGTGGTATCATTTTTCTGAAATATTAGAACATGTGTGTCAACTACTGCCCGGAAAACTTTTTCAGGCAAATGGAGAATTCTGAGCCAAAGATAGTATTTTGTGAGATACTGTCTTATTCTTTTAAATCTGACTGATAAAAGCCAAGTATTCGATATTATAACCCCTAGTAGTCCTTTATAGTTCAATAAATAATAATATCTTTCGAGAAATAATAGATAGAGATCTTTTTGATAATTTTGGTTTTGATAATGCTTTGAAAAATACATTTGCTCGAATCTCTCAATTGTACGAACATACGGCGGATTCCCGATCACCGCGTCGAACCCGCCCTGGCCCATGATATCAGGGAACTCCGCATCCCAGTCGAAGGCGTTGACCCTGTACATCTCCTCCTCGTCGAAGAGGGAGGTCTGCCGGTCGTAGAAGTCGGGGCCGATGAGGGAGTTTCCGCACTTGATGTTCTCGCCGAGGTCGGGGAGGGCCCGCTCCTTGAAGAGGGTTAGCTGCCTTGAAAGCGTCCCCTGGTTCTCGCCCTCCAGGACCTTCAGCTGGAGGGAGAGCTTCGTCACCTCCACGGCCGCAAGGTCGATGTCGACGCCGTAGATGTTGTTCAGGAGGATCCGCTTCCTCTCGGCGGTCGCAAGCTTCCAATCGCCCCCTTCCGCCTGGAAGATGGGGAAGGAGCCGACCCGCTGGCTGCCGCTGGCGGTCGCGGCGGCGGAGCTGTTCTTCCTCGGCCGTCCTCTCCCCCGCTTCTTCGCCGCCCCGGCGACGTTGCCGGCGGCCGAGAGGACGGCCGGGAGGAGCGCCTGGACCTCCTTGGAGCCCTCGGCCTTCCCGGCCGCAAGGTGGGGGACGAGGTGGCTGGTGTACCATTCGAGGTGCCAGTCCAGGAGCCGCTGGTATGCGCCTATGAGAAAAGAGCCCGACCCACAGGCGGGGTCGAGGATCCGCAAGTCCGATACGGCGGTGGGGGTCTGCCCTTCCAGGAGCTTGCCGACGGTGTTTTCGACGATGTAGTCGACGATGTACGTCGGGGTGTAGTAGACGCCCCCGGCCTTGCGGACCTCGGGCTTGTACTCCACCTCGACCCCACCGTCCTCGCCCAGGCTGATCACCTTTCCCAGGAACTGCTCGTAGACGTGGCCGAGGATCTCGGCGGGGATCACCGAAAACCGGTAGGGGCTCCTGGGCGGGTAGAGGTTCTCGATCATCTCGCTGAGGATCTCATCGTCGATCTTGAGGGAGAGGGCCAGCCGGTCGGGCTCGCCGATCCGGCCGGGGTCGCTGCCGAAGTGGAAGAGGCCGGAGTTGTACTTTTCGTCCGCCCCCTTGAAGAGCTCGACGAGCATCGTATAGACCGCCTTCTCCCCCTTAACGATCCCCTTCAACTGGCCGAACCTCTCGATCCCCCGGTCCTCGCAGATCCGGAGGAATACTATCCGGTCGATGGTGTTCTGGACCGAGGAGTTCAGCTCTCTCACCGAGAGGCCGGGGTTCCTCTCGAAGATGTTCCTCGCCAGGATCTCCCGCCAGTGGTCGATCTCTCGGAGGAAGGCCTCATCGACGGCGATCGTTCCCTTCGCTTTCTTCTTCGACTCAATGTATCTCTCAAGAGATCCACCCAGTACCGCCTCGCGGGAGAAGAGGGCAGCAATCTCATCCCAGTGATCGATGTATTTGTCGTAGGTGAAGTGGCGCAGAAGGCCAACCCTGGGCGAGTCGGTGTTTGAGGGCTCGATCCGACAGTCGTAGATGGCGAACTCCTCGAAGTCGGTGAGGAGGCTGATAGGAAGTCCCGCTGACCAACCGTAACTTCGAAGCTGAAATGCTGCTCTGATATCATTTTCGAGATTGACGGAGGGCTTCTTCGCTTCGACAAAGAACTTCTGGGACCGGCCGACGTAAAAACCATAATCGGGATTTTTGGTCGCTTTTTTGACCTTCACCGAATCCTCATGGACGACCTCCCGATAAAGCCCTAGACTGCCCTTCTCGTTGTAAACATCCCAGCCCAGGGCTTTGAAGAAGGGGTTGATATACTCTTGCCGGAGCTGGGTTTCGTTGTATTTAGCGGATTTGAGAGATTCGACGTTCCTGTCGAACTTCTCCACCAGATCTATTATCGCCTGGGTGGTGACCGTTTATCCGGTTGATGTTATATAATATGGGTGTGTAAGTAGTTCACGCAGAGTCCAATTATGATCAATCAATCCCTGCTGCTTCGCAGGAGAATTCTTCTTGCAGCACCCGTTTTCG
>NZ_JARFPL010000049.1:0-13871 GCF_029167205.1 Candidatus Methanocrinis alkalitolerans | reverse complement strand
CAGAAAGTGGATATAGTCCAGGTCGCAACACTTGGGTGGATTCAATTTTATACGTCACCTCATATTTGTGTTTGTATTTGGATGGACCGAATCATCTAAATATCTTCCGTCAACTGCGTAAGTCCTAATTATAATAACGTCGATATTAGGTCTACCTCCGCGTTCGGTATTGTTTTTGTACAGGCCATCAGCTATATGCGAAAATCGTTTGCATTCAACCAATCCTGCTATGGATAGCAGCTTATCACCACGAGGCAGGACGTTCTTGTTATATTCGTGCATGATGGAAAAGTCTATTAAGTTTCTCATGTAAGTTTATATAGTTATAATAGTATATAAACTTAACCATTGATTAGGTTTTTCGAAATCTTCATACAACTCTGCTCATGAAAACAGTCGGTTCAGGATGGGATTAATTCCCAAGCCAACTTTTAGAACAATTCATTCGGTCTTCCGGATTATATGGCCTTATTGTACACAAAATTGATTTGAAATCTCACAATCCGGAAATAATATTGGACAAAACAGAAAACGTTATATCTACAACCCTAGGTGGATTACCTCATGGGCGAATATCTGGTGAGGTGTCTGGGATGCGGGCGGATCCACCCGCCTCACGCCCTTGCCTGCGAAAATGACGATTCCCTCCTCAGAACCGAGTACGCATCAAAGAGGCTCGCCCTGAGGGGCGATCTTTCCGGCCTCTGGAAGTTCTACGACTGGCTTCCTGTGAAGGAACCTCTTCGCGGATCGGGGGAGAAGCCCGTCACTTATAAGAGCGAGGGGCTCGCCCGGGCGCTGGACCTTGAGGAGCTCTACATCAGCTTCAGCGGCTACTGGCCCGAGAGGGGGGCGAAGATGACCACCTGCAGCTTCAAGGACCTGGAAGCTCCTCCCACGGTGGAGAGGATGATGGAGGCGGAGGACGCGAGGGTCCTGGTGGTCGCCTCGGCGGGAAACACCGCCAGGGCCTTCGCCCAGGCGGCCTCTGCAGTCGATCTGCCCCTGGTCCTGGTGGTGCCGGCCTCGGGGATCCACCGGCTATGGATCGATGGGGATCTCCCTGAGTCAGTCTTGGTGATATCGGTGAAGGGGGACTACACCGAAGCCATCGACCTCGCCAGCCGCCTCGAAGCCCATCCCCGGTTCGTCGGCGAAGGCGGGGCAAGGAACGTCGCCCGGAGGGACGGAATGGGCGTCGTCGTTCTGGACGCCGCCCTCTCGATGAAGTCCCTCCCCGAGCATTACTTCCAGGCGATCGGCTCCGGCACCGGCGGTATCTCCGCCTGGGAGGCCTCCCACCGCCTGCTGGGAGACGGCCGCTTCGGCCGGCGCCTCCCCAGGCTTCACCTCGCCCAGAACAGCCCCTGCGCCCCCGTCTACGCCGCCTGGACCGGCTCGATGCTGGAGGCGGGCCGATGTCCCGGCGGGATGTACGACGACGTCCTCTACAATCGAAAGCCCCCTTATGCCGTCAAGGGCGGCGTCCGGGAGGCGCTGGAGGAGACGGGTGGCGAGGTTTACGGGATAACAAACCAGGAAGCGAGAGAGGCTCAGAAGATCTTCGAGGAATCTGAGGATATCGACATCCTCCCCGCAGCGGCTGTGGCCGTCGCCGCCCTTTTGAGGGCTGCGAGATCCGGTGCGGTGGCAAAGAGAGATCTCACGCTGCTGAACATAACCGGGGGCGGGATCTCCCGGGCGAAAGAGGAACTTAAGATGAACTATCTAAAATGTGATATAGAGGTCTCACCATCGGCCTTCAGATCAGAATCCACATCTACATCTTACAGCGACCTTCTGGCCGAGATCGACGAGATCCTGGGAAGGAGGGGCTGAACCATGACGACGGACCGGGCCTGCACCCTCACTATAATCGGGGGATTCGATAAAGACGGAAACCCGGACTTGGTGGAGAGGCTGGAGATGCACCGGGGCGAGGTTATAGGTATAGTGGGGCCCACGGGATCGGGAAAGAGCTCTCTTATAGCCGACATCGAGCAGTTCGCCTTAGGAGACACCCCCTCGGGCCGGAAGATCCTGATCGACGGCTGCGAGCCCAGGGCTGAGATTAGGTCCGACCCCCGAAAGAAGCTTATCGCCCAGCTCTCCCAGAATATGCACTTCCTAGCCGACATGAGCGTCGATGAGTTCCTCAGGATGCACGCCAAGAGCAGAGGGAGGTCTCCAGAGGTGGCGGAAAGGGTGATCGAGCTCGCCAATACCCTCACCGGAGAGCCGGTACGTCACGACCACCACCTGACGATCCTGAGCGGTGGCCAGTCGAGGGCCCTCATGACCGCCGACATCGCCGTCATCAGCGATTCGCCGATCGTCCTCATCGACGAGATCGAGAACGCCGGGATCAAGAAGAAGGAGGCCCTCGAACTTTTGGCAGGAGAGGGTAAGATCGTCGTCGTCGTCACCCACGACCCGATGCTCGCCCTCATGACATCCCGGAGGGTCGTGATGAAGAACGGAGGTATGGTAAGGGTGATCGAGACGAGCGCCGAAGAGCAGAAGGTATGCGAAGATCTGGCCAAGGTCGATGACTGGCTAATGGACCTCCGGGAGACGATCAGGCGGGGCGAGGTGGTGGAGGCCGCAATTTGAAGCTCGCGGTTTTGGCTGGAACCCCCGGATCGGGCAAGACCTCCGTTCTGATCCACGCCGCCAGGAGCCTCAAAAGGGATGGGCTCCGGCCCGCCGTAGTCAAGATCGACTGTCTCTGGACCGAGGACGACAAGAGGTTCCAGCGGCTCGGCGTTCCCGTGGCCGTAGGCCTCGCCAAGGACATGTGCCCCGACCACTACTCGATATACAACGTCGACGAGATGCTCGACTGGGCGCAATCTCAGAAGGCCGACCACCTCCTGAACGAGACGGCGGGGCTGTGCCTCCGGTGCGCCCCTTACCCCGACAAGTGCCTCGCCGTCTGCGTCATCGACGTCACCACGGGGCCCAACGCCCCCCTGAAGGTGGGGCCGCTCCTTACCACCGCCGACGTCGCCGTCATCACCAAGGGGGATATGGTCTCCCAGGCCGAGAGGGAGGTATTTCGGGAGAGGATTCTGGAGGCGAACCCCGGTTGCAGAATCGTAGAGGCGAACGGCCTTACCGGGAAGGGCGCCGCAGAGCTGGCGGAGCTTATAAGGGGCGGCCCCGA
This sequence comes from Candidatus Methanocrinis alkalitolerans, assembly GCF_029167205.1. NCBI lineage: Archaea > Methanobacteriati > Methanobacteriota > Methanomicrobia > Methanotrichales > Methanotrichaceae > Methanocrinis > Candidatus Methanocrinis alkalitolerans. The sequence continues at coordinate 10,705 of NZ_JARFPL010000049.1, read as the reverse complement.
GGTCGGCGATGATATGCTCCTGCGCCACAACCCGCCCCTCGCCATATGCACCCTCTGCACCGGAGAGCTTCGGGTCTCAAAGGAGCACCACCGAGGAGTCCTCCGCCACCTCGATGGCTTCATGGAGTACTTCGGGGAGTAGAGCGATGAATATGAACCGAGGCTATGGAGGCTTTGAGGGGCTTGCCCGGATATGCCTTGCGAATTTATGATAGAGGGACGGTGCTCGTGAGATGAAGGAGATAGAAGATCTTCTCCCCGGCTACAACTGCGGCGAATGCGGCTTCAGAAACTGCCGAGAGTTCGCGCGGGCTTTATCCCGGGGGCCGGATGAAGGTACCGACATCGACCTCTGCCCCTTCCTGGGCCGAAAGAAGCATCTCGAAAGAAGGGCCGAGATCGAGGTAAAGCTTCCGGAAATTAGACGCAGGTGGGCGGAGGGAGAGGTCGATGAAGAGGCGGAGATCCGGGGTGTCATCGACGGCATCGTCGCTGACTTCGCTCTCGCGCCCCTTCCCGGGGAGCCTGCCTGCCGGGAAGATCTCCTCGCCATCGACCGGGACGCCCAGTTCAATGTCGGGGACGTCATCCGCTACCGCCCCCTCGGCTGCCCCATAACTCATTTTGGAAAGATCATCAAGATAGATCACGGCCTCGTCACCGTCCAGATGGTGGGGCCCCGCCAGCTCCTCGGCGACGAGAACTTCGCTCCAAAGGATGTGGGGGTCTGCATGGTAGCTGCCTTCGAGGGGATCGTCAGCAGGGGCCGGATCCCCGAAGTAGGCGAGACGGTCAGGTTCCTTCCGGAGCACTGCATGATGCAGAAGGTCCATTCCGGAGTGATCGTCCACTCCGAGGGGAAGATGGTCAGGATCGAGGGGATCGACCTGAAGGTCTGGTGAGGAGGAAACCTCGCCAAAATAGCCGTTAAATATAATACTGAGTTATAACGAGATAAAAAATGGATAAAGAAATTCCAGCCGAGGGTTAAATCCCGCTCAACGGGTTTTAAGATCGAATATAGTCATGAGGTGGAGTAGCATGAAATCTGCGAATGGATCCGGATCGGGAGGGCTTAAGATCCTCTTAGGATGTCTAGTCTTGATCTCTTTGACCGGCATTTCTGGGTCGGCACAGGGAGAACAGGAAGGAGAGATCGTTGGGTATGGGTTCGGTTTGAAGGAGTATGCTGAGGTAAGCTTTGCCATCCCCGCAGAGTTTGATGAGATGGTCCAGGCCGAATCCCTCGAGGAGGGGAATTACTCAGAAGGTAAATACGTGGGGGCTTCTGTCCTTTTCGATGAAAGCAGGGTCTCTATTCTGCTTTTGTACCCGTGTGACCTTACCGGGGAGGAACTGGACGCCTTTGACTTAGTATCCGCTTTAAATGGTTTCAATAAAGCTTACGATCAGGCGGTTTACAGCGAAGATCCCATCAATATCAGCGGCCAGCAGGCCTACGTAGGACAGCTGGAAGGCCAGTTGATTATAGTATATCAGCCTTCGGATCTGACCGTTTCAGCCATATTCATCGACGAAAACATCAACGAAGAGGCATTGGACTATTTCGTACCGTCTCTTCAGATAAACGTCGACGAAGCCATCACTCCCCTATATCCTGAGTACTGCGCTGGCATCCAGACGGAAACGGCAGCTCCAGCTCCAGCTCAGCCGGCGACTGAGGTCGTCCAGACCGCTCAGCCAGTCCAGGCCGAACAACCCGCCCAGACCGAGGAGGCGGTCCAGCCGGCGGCCACCTTCGACAAAGCGAAGATAGACGCCGAGGTGGCGGAGACCGTCGAAAGATTTGAGGAGATGTTTGGGCGGAAGCTCTCGTTCTGATGAAGGCGGAGGCCGGCCCCAAGGCCGGACGCCTTCCATTCTATCGCCGGCTCCCTCTCTTGAAAGGTGAAATTTGAATGATGGACGCGAGCCCCTCTGAGGCGGTTTTTATGGGGATGAAGAGAGCGGGGGTAGACTTCGTCGTCAGCGTCCCTTGCGTCAACCTTCGGGAGCTGATCCGTCTCGTGGACGCTGACCCCGAGATGGAACACGTCCCCGTCACCCGGGAGGAGGAGGGGGTTGGGATATCTGCCGGGGCATACATGGGAGGAAGAAGGACCGCTCTCTTGATGCAGAACTCAGGCCTCGGCAACAGCATCAACGCCCTCGCCTCGCTGAATGGTCTGTATAAAATTCCGCTCCTGATGATCATCAGCCATCGAGGGGGCGAAGGGGAGACGATAGCAGGCCAGGTTCCCATGGGGAGGCTGACCCCGAGGCTTCTGGACGCCATGGGGATCCCTCGATTCTCGCCCGTTCCGCAGGAGGCCGAAGAGGTCGTGGCCGGGGCCTGGAACCTGGCCCAGGCCGGGAGAACGCCGGTGGCGGTCCTACTGGATATCGTATTCTGGAGATCGCTCCGGTGAGGCCAGGGTGGAGGCCTCCAGGCCCGGCCCGGATCGACGGGAGTCTCCGACGAAGCACTTTATATTTCAGGAGGGAATATTTCTACTGATGATGAGATTGACGGCGCGCGTCTCCGGCAGGGTCCAGATGGTGGGGTACAGGGCGAGAGTAGTCGGCCTAGCCAGGTCCTCAGGGCTGGTCGGCTTCGTACAGAATCTCCCCGACGGCCGGGTCGAGGTTGAAGATGGAGAACTCTCTCATCCGGGTCGACGATGTGGAGACTGCTTACTCCGAGGCGTCGGGGTCTTTTCCCGGATTTCGCAAGGTAATAGACCCCGAAGAGGTGGGAGACCGTCTGGATGAGGGGGTCGGGATCCTGAAGGAGATCTTGGTAACCGTAAAAGATGGCTTCCGCGATCTGGGCGGGAAGATGGACACGATGCTCGATAAGCAGGATTCTATGCTCGATAAGCAGGATTCGATCGTAAGTGAGATTCAGGGTCTCAGGTTCGACATGAATAGCTACATGAACCAGAGGTTCGAACGGATCGAGTCCGATCTAGCGGAGCTGAAAGCCGCCATGAGAGAGCGGGGGATCATCTGAAACCTCGCCTTGAGGGACGGGTAGAATTATAAAATCATTTTTAGGGCTTTCGGGAGCTCATCAATTTGAAACGGATCGAGGCGATCTCCATCATCGCCCGAGAGGCCGACTCCCAGGGCGCTCTTCTGGTCGGAAATATAGGATATCCCTCCAGAGAATTGTTCGCCGTCGGCGACCGGGCCTCTAACTTCTACATGCTCGGCTCCATGGGCCTCGCCTCTTCCATCGGCCTGGGCCTCGCCCTCGCCCTGCCCAAGTGGCGGGTGATCGCCATCGACGGTGATGGCGCTGTTTTGATGAATTTGGGAACCCTCGCCACCCTCGCCGACCAGGACCCCGATAACTACCTCCTCGTCATCCTCGACAACGGCTGCTACGGCTCCACGGGGTCTCAGCCTACCTGCACCTCCAGGAGGGCGGACCTCGCGAAATTGGCGGTGGGGGCAGGAGTCTCCGAGGTGAAGGTCGCCGCCACAGCTGGGGAAGTTCGCAGCGACATGGCAAAAAAGGGGGTCCTCGTAGTCAAAGTCGAGATCGGGAACGCAGATGTCCCGGTGATCGAGCTCTCTTCTGAAGAGATCATCGAGAGGTTCATGGCGAGATCCGCTCCGTCATCTCCGTCATCCTGAAGCTGCCGTCGAGGATCCTCCCCTTCAGCTCTTCTGCGAGCCTCTCGGCCCGCAGCCGGTCGGACTGCCGCACGACGATGGGAACCTCCCGCCCGGCGAAGCGGAGGGATCCGAGGCGGGCGCTGAAGACGTCGCCGGCGCAGGAGGTGGCGCAGAGGCCGCAGTTGAAGCACCTCCTCCGGTCGAGGATGGGCTTCCAGTCTACAAAGCCGATCGCCCCCGTCGGGCAGATCGCCTCGGGGTGGCAGGCGGTGCACCTCTTGCACCCTCCGGGGTCGAAGCTCACCTCGAGGTCCGTCCCCTCCCAGACGTCCCCGTAATTCGCCCTGCCGATCTCCTTCCTCCCGACGACGTCCATCACCGGGAGGGGTATCGATCGATCGGCTGGGGCGAGGCTATTCAAGATCCGATCGCTGATGACGGGGACGGGGACCGCCCAGGAGGTGACGCATTCGGGTCCGGCGGATGTGGCAAAACCTCCCATGTACTCGGGGTCCATCCCGTGCATATCCGCATACCCCGAGAGATTCGGCCGATCGGGAGAGGATCTCGTCCCCCTCCCCAGGACGAACCCTTCGGCCCCGTTTATGAGAATCCTCGTCCCGACGCCGACCGTCTCCAGGAGGGGGTCGTTCTCCAGGGGGTTCATGCGGCCGCACCCCGAGACGGAGGCGCCCCGCCAGCAGGGATCGAAGGTGGTGGCGTGGAAGATGGTGGCGATCCTCTCCTCGCCGGGGTTGACGAAGGCGGAGTAGTTTCTGAAAGCGTGGCGGGTCCCAAAGAGCCTCGCCGTCGGGATATCGGCGAGTTTCAGATCCACCTCGAGGCAGGAGCCTCCGTCCGTCTCCACCTCCGCCCGCACCTCTTCTCCCTCCACGAGATCTCTGAAGAGGTGGCCTCCGCCATATCGCGGATCGTCTATGCTCTCTGCCGTCCCGAAGACTATGAGGTCTAGGACCCCCAGCCGCTCGTTGGGGCAGGGTCCGACGGTGGCGGGGACGCCGTTGAGCCAGACCCCGATCGCCCGCCGGAAGGAGCCGGGGGGTGCCACGGGGAAGGAGAGGACGGCGTAGGTCCCGCTCATGACAGCCCTGGTGGCGCAGGTTACCACGTCCACGTCTTCGAGGGTCAGTCCATCCCCACCGTCGAGGATCTCTCCCACCTCCCGCGCTGTGAGGACGACCGCCTCGCCCCGGTCCACCTTCGCCCTCATCTCGGAGAAGGAACGGTTCATGATCCCTCCTCAGTCCTCCTGCTTAATGAACTCCGCCGCCACCTCAGATCTGAGGTGATCGATCCCCCTTATTCTGGTGAGCCGCCTATCGGTTCTGATAGAGACCGGGCTGAGGATATCGAAGAGTTGGAAGGCTTCCTCCTCGGAGAAGTAGTGGGTGATGACCCCCCCGCCCCGCTTGAACGTCATCGGCTCCACCTCCACCCCTTTACCCGCCCTCATGTCTTCGACTCCGAACTCCAGGAAGAAGAGCCTGCCTGCGCTCTTCAGTACCCGCGCCGCTTCCGCCGCGGCCCTGCGCCGATCTCCCTCTCGAAGGTGGCCGAGAATGTGGAAGGCGATGACAGCGTCGAAGGCCTCCTCCCGGAAGGGTAGTTGGACCGCGTCCGCCGCGACGAAATCGGGGATGGAACGATTCGGGGTCTGGGGTGATGGCCTCCCTCGCGTTGGATGCCCATCGCAGGATGGATATCGCCCGCAAGACGGTCTGGGTCCAAAGACGGTCTCCTCCGCTAGATCCCTCCCGAGGCGCACCGCCAGGGGCGAGAGGTCCAGGGCGGCGATCCTCCATGGGCGTCTCAGCATCGCCGCCAGAGTCTTGCCGTTTCCGCAGCCCAGCTCCAGGACCTTCGAGCCCGCCGGAAGCTCCGGGAGCTTCGCGGGAGCGCCCCGCCAGATCCTCCCCTTCTCTTGATACTGCCGGTCCCAGGCGAGGAGCCCCTCCCTTAGACCTCCATCTTCGCCGCCTTCGGGTCGTGGAGTTGATGGTTTTGGCATGAGATCGAGTTGGAGGTTCACCACCAAAATCTTTACCATCCACCTCGTCGTTCTCGATCTCAGGTGTTAGTCATGAAACTGAGGAGTGGGGCAATAACGTTGATTGTCATATTTCTATGCCTGGGATTATCCCAGGCGGTCGAGAGCCCTGAAGACGATTACATCGAAGAGACCTGGGGCGAGGACTATCTGAGCCGCGGCCTAGGGAGCTCTCTTGGAGGTTTCGGCTCGTCGACCGGGTACAGCTTCAGCACTGTCTCGGGGTTCGGATACTCCCAGTACGTACAATACTTCTTAACAGAAGAGGAGGTCCCCTCTCCAGAGGGGGGTCCAGCGACCTTCGCGATAACGGGAAACGAGCCCTCGTTCCTCAACTACGGCTGGCAGACGTTGCCTTACTCCGAGTACATCGCCTCCGAGATATATGCCGGATCTAACGAGCTCTGGATCGAGGGCGAGACTGCCTGGACCAGGTATGCGGCCTGCCCTGTTGGGACCTGGCTTCAGATCGTCACCAGAACCCCTGTTGGGGTGACGGTCGATTTCTACGAAATCTCCCCCACCAGCGGCGCAAGGGTCAGCCAACATGCCTTCGGAACATATAACAGGATGGGCTTCTTCGCCGGTGAGGTGGGCAGATACGTCTTGTTCTTCGTCGCCAACAACCAGCCGAGCAACGTCGCCGTCATCGATGTTGGGCCAGAATGGACCCCCTATGGGGTCCCAGGATCTTCTATTCCGGGTTCCGCGATCCCGGGACCCTCTATGCCAGGTTCTTTGATCCCGCCATCGGCAACGGTGCCCTCGAATGCGAGGCCCACCCCCATGCTCACCAGCGGTGACGTCGCCGTCACCCTCCAGTCCCAGAATATGAGGGGCTACGACGTCTACCTCAACGACAACTACGTCGGGACCGACGGGCAGGGCGGCGACGCCCTGGACGGGGTATTCAAGCTGAACGTCGTCGGGGACCAGTGGCACACCATCAAGGTTTGGGACGGCGAGTGGTTCTATGGAAAGCCCAGGTTCTTCGAGCGGCGCACCCCCGTCGTCCTGAAGTTCGAGCCCGCCACCACAGTCTACGTCTATGGTGGGATGTGGTAGTAAAGACAAATGCAGAGGTGAAAGCCCTCTATCCCCTTCTTTTCTATTTTTATTCGACATGAAACTGTCCAATGAGACGGAGATGGGATTTTCGTAGCCCAATCCCATAGCCCAACCCCATCTCCTCCAGCCTATTTTTCAGCCCGACAACTACATGGGCTTTTAACCCACAAGATAGAGCATGATCTCTGTCGAAGTTACAAAACAGGACGCAAGAGACCTCTCCGCTGAGGTCAAAAACCTGCCGGGGGCGCTCTTCGGGGGGAGCGGCCCCCTCCTCCGCCCCTTCCTCTCGCGGCTCGAAGAGATCCTGCCGCCGGAGAAGAGGGGGCGCGGGGACAACTACATCTCCTCCACCCTCAAGGCCCACGTCGACTCCGTCGTCGCCGACGAGGAGCACATCAGAGTCGAGAGCGAGGGGAGGGCGGTCGAGATCGCCAGAACGGAGCTGGCGGCGATCCTCGAGGAGAAGTTTCCGACCCTATCCCACCAGAACCTGAACCTACCCGGCCTGCTATTCCTCCAGTCCGGCCCGGTCCTCCAGGCCTGCACCCTCCAGAGGCTGGCTAGAGACCACGGGGTGAAGGTGCCGGGGGGGCGGCGGACCCTCAGATACGTCTTCCACACCACCGTCGTCTCCGTCGGGGCGGATAGGGAGAGGGTGAGGATCGAGTTCGACCTCGACCGTCTCCCACGACTGCCAGGCGACTAAACTATCAGATGGCGGAGCTTCAGAAGGTGCTTTGGGTTCTGCCGGACCAGGACCTTCAAAAGCCCCTTCAGGTCCAGCTCCGCGACGTCGATTCCGTCGAGGGAGTGGATCATCCGGTTCAGGTCGTCGTCGGTGAGGTCGACGAAGAACTCTTTGACTGCGAAGTTCCTCGATATATGCTTTCCAATCGTCTCCCTCCACATCTCCTCGTAGACCATGAGGGACCTTTTGTCCACCTCTCCACGGGGAACGAGATCTGCCGCGATCTTCCCCGCCATCTTCCCCGCCTTCATGGCGTTGATGATCCCGCCGCCTGTGATGGGGTCGGACTGCCGGGCGGCGTCTCCTACCAGGATCACCCCGTCGGCGACGGTCCTCTCGATGGGGCCCGAGACGGGGACCCCTCCCACCATCATCTCCAGGACCTTACCCTCCGGGAAGTTGGCCTTCATGAAATCCCTCAGAAGTCGTATCGGAGTACCCGAATCGGCCTTCGATCCCAGAATGCCGATCCCGACGTTGGCGAGGGCTCTGCCCTTGGGGAACGACCAGACGTACCCTCCAGGGGCGATATCGTTGCCCAGGTAGAACTCGCAGTAGTCGTCGTCTATCCTCTCGTCCTGGACGAGGAACTGGGCGCAGGTCTCGACGTCCTTCGGCTTGAGGGCGGTCTCGATCCCCGCCCACCGGCCGACCTTCGACTCGACGCCGTCGGCGCCGATGACCAGGGGCGCCTCGATCTTGAGCTCCTCCCCGACGAACTGGGCGACGACCCCCGCCGGGACGCCCTTCTCAGTCAAGAGGCCCAGGGCCCTCGTCTTCACCATCACCTTCGCCCCAGCCTCTGCCGCCTCCTGGGCGAGGGCGCGGTCGAATACCTTCCTCTCCAGGACGTAGCCGACCTCCGCCCCGGCCCTATCCTCTGATATCACGATCTCCGTCCCGTCGGGGGCCCGGATCCTCGCCCCTTTCACCTCGGCGGAGATCCAGGAGGGGTCCGGCTCCACCAGTTTCTTGAGGGCGGCTTTGCTGACGCCCTCGGCGCATCGTACGGGGTCGCCGATCTCCTGCCTCTTCTCCATCATCACCACGTCGAGGCCAGCCTCGGCGGCGGCCTTTGCGGTCATCGATCCGGCGGGTCCTGCCCCCACCACCACGAGGTCGCACTTCATCTCTTCGCCTCTTTATCCAGCTCCAGGGCGCCCAGAGGACAGATCTTGGCGCACCTGCCACATCGGGTGCAGTCGTCGTTCACCTCGATCCAGGTCTCCACCAGCTCCAGGGCGGCGGCGGGGCAGACCCCGACGCAGGCCCCGCAGTAACCGCATTTGTATCTGTTGACCGTAAGCAATGGATCATCTCTCCTCGATAACTAATAGACCACCTTGAAGTCGTCGATCTTCTGGCACTCGACCTCGGATATATCCATGCCGGAGACGAGAGCCTGGGCCGGTCCCGTCTTCATCTGGTTCAGCAGCTCTCCTACATTCTTCCTCTCACCCTGGAGGAGGGCTTCCACACCTCCTCCCGGAAGGTTCTGGACCCGGCCCGCGACCTCCAGCTCCTTCGCGTGGATGGTGACAAAGCGCCTGTATCCAACGCCCTGAACCCTCCCGGAGACTCGGACCCTGATGCATATCATCCGGATCACCTCCGGATGCCGGAGAGGAGGTCCTCTAGAGCCTTCTTCTGATCCTTTGCCCTGATGATCCCCGAGGCGAGGAGGACTCCCACCGACCCCAGATCGAGGGCTGCTAACAGGTCCTCGCCGCGGCTGATACCGGCGCCGCAGAGGACCCCTACATCGGGCTCTATCATCTTCACCGCCTCCACCGATCCCGTCACGACCCCGGGGTCGGCCTTGGAGACGGGGATCCCGCTCCCGATGAGCTCGGGAGGCTCCACCGCTACGTAGTCGGGCCTTAGGGCGGCGGCGGCCCTTGTGGTGGCGACGTTGTTGGTGCATACGATCGTGGTGAGCCCCTCTGCCCTGGAGGCCGAGATGGCAGCCTCGATCTCGGCAAGCTGTAGCCTCCTTTCAGAATGGTTTATGAGGGTCCCGCTCGCCCCCGCCGCCTTGATGGAGGCGACGGTTATGGAGCTGGTGTAACCGCCAGAGCCGACACCGTCGACGTGCTGGGAATATACCGGTATGGATACGCTCTCGGATATGAGGCGGATGTCTGCGGCTTGGGGCACCACCACCATCTCCACGTCGTACAGCTCTGCCACCTCCTCGCAAATCCGAGAGAGGTTCAAGGCAGCCTCGCCCGTGGCCTCTGCATAGGTCTTGAAGTTGAGCACTACTTTGGTCACCATAATCACCTGTGAAATAGATCCCTCGATCACGATCTCTGGGGGCCTGATATATATCTGATGGAGCCGACCGACCGTCTCTAGCCCCCATCTCCGGGAGGTGGTGGGGAATTTTAGCCTTTCAGGCTATCCTTTCCGAGACGGCGATAGAGATCTCGCCATTCAGATCCTGGTCTTTGAGTCCCCTCTTATGAGATAAAATCGTGATGGTGCCATCTGAGTGAGGGGCGGAAGGGACCCAGGAGCCGTCTAGGCAGCCGAAAGATCCGGCCTCATCTGATGGGGCGGTCAGATAAGGGCGGTGGTTTTGAGGATGTACTTTATCAGATCTTCAGAAAGCTTCGTCTCTCTCTTCACCAAAGTTACGATCTCGTCGATCTTCCGCCCCTCTTTCATCAGTTCGGATAACCTCTTTATGACGGACTCGTCGATCTCGTAGTACTCGTCTATGTCCTTTCTGTGCCCCCAGACATCTCCCCGCAGAAGCTCCACCCCCTGGATCTCCAGGAACTGGCGGGCGGCCTTGGACATGGTCCTGTAGTAGGAAGGGGGGGTCTGAACCGCCCGGATCCTTGGGCAATTCTGTATCAGCATCATAACATCCATATTCGATGGCCTGAAGGCCAGATGGATCATCTGCTCAGTGGAGTTCAGATCCGGGATCTCTTCTTTCGAGCTCACAACCCTCAGTCTCATGGTTCATAGAATGAACTTAAAATATTTATACATAGTGGTTATGCTCCATCTCCGAGATCCAGCCCTTCAGAAAGAAAGAGGATTCTGAAAGCCGATTTTATAGTCATTCGCATAAATCTTTATAATGCATATTATTCAATAAAAATTTCTCTATCCAATAACCTGCATAACTTTTGCATTTAGCGAAACTACAAAAGGACTCCGCAATGATACGTTTCATCTCC
>NZ_JARFPL010000048.1:0-14097 GCF_029167205.1 Candidatus Methanocrinis alkalitolerans | reverse complement strand
TGACCGCCATCTGAGCGGAGAGGTTAAATTGTTCCCGAATCGGATAATAAACGACCTTCTGCAGCTCGATTTTATTGGCGGTACGAAGCTCAAACGCTCTGTCAGCCACGAAGTTGCAGGCGGCGTTAAACTGATGCATCGTCTCGCGGATAGCTTGAACCTGTTCTGGAGTCGGTTCAAGTTTGACCTTGAGCGTCTGCATCATGTGTATAGATGTATACCATCTATGGATATGAACATTTCGGTGCCAAGGAAAAGCGGGAGTAGGCGCGCATTCCTCCCCCGACTCAAGTCGGGGGCATCCTGCTGAGATTTTCGGGACGGATCAGCAGGCCGAACGACAGGGTGAAATACCCCGGCGGATAGAGGGCCACCCGCATGAAGAAACTATTACTGTTACTGGCCTTGATCGTCGCCGCCTTCTCCGGCTGCGTCGAGGATAAGCCGAGCCCGGAGGAGCTAAAGGCGATGATGATCGATTCGGTGGAAAAGGTGGAGACCGCCGCCTTCGTCGTCGATATGGATCAGACGATAAAGGTGATCAACCACTCGGAGGCTGATGGAAACCTCAGGACCATGACATTTTCGACGAGCTCTTCGGGGACGGGGGTCATGAACGTCACCGGACGGGCGATGAAGATGACGATGACCACCACCTCCATCTCCGACGAAATGGGAGAGGTCACCTCAGAGATGGAGATGTACATGGTGGGTGATACCATGTACACCAACGTCGAAGGAGAATGGATGAGGATGCCTGGGATGCCAGAGGAGATGTGGGACCAGCAGAACCAGGTGAAGGCCCAGGCCGAGCTCCTCAACGCCTCCGAGATCGAGCTTGTGGGTTCCGGGAAGGTCAACGGCGAGGACGCCTTTAAGGTGAGGGTGATCCCCGATACCGAGGCCTTCACCACGATCCTCAGCCAGCAGATGGGGTCGATGCCCTTTTACGCCATGAACATGACTGAGATTTTTGAGGAGAGCGAGATGGAGTGGACGACCTGGATCTCCAAAGAGTCCGGCCTTCCATTGAAGAATCAGGTCTCCATGAAGCTTTCGATGACGTCGGATATGATGGGCCTTCCCGTCGGCGAGATGGGGGATATCGAGATGGTCGTCGAGTCCGAATCGACGGTGCTCTATTCCGACTACAACGAGCCGGTGGTCATTGAAATTCCGGAAGAGGCGTTGGCCGCCGCCGACTGGCTTGAGATGCTGATGGGGATGATGGAGGAGCCTCCCGAGGCCCTCACCGCCGAGGAGAATAGCGATCTGTGAACCGGTACCCATGGATGGGAATCGGTGTGTGAACCGGTACCCATGGATGGGAATTGGTGAGGTGCGGGACGAAGAAGGAGGCTGGCTCCTCCGTTCAGTCCCCCCTCAGAGGCCTACTGCTCCTTTCGCTTCCTCGCTCCAGCCATGACGTCCTCAGACCAGGCCCTCATCGTCTCGCCGACGGACCAGGCCTGAGATATGCAGCCTCCGGGGCGGTGGGGCTCGTCACCGTCGAAGACTTCGCAGATCGTCCCGACCCCGATCTGGCCATCGAGCCCCAATAGAGGCTTGAGGATCTCCCGGGCCTCGTCCCTCTCCCTCTTAGAACGGCGTCCCGCCTTCATCCTGGCCGTTAAGTAGGGGCCCATAAGCCAGGGCCAGACCGTCCCCTGGTGGTAGGCCCCGTCCCTCTCAGTGGGACCCCCCTCGTACCTGCCTATATAGGCGGGGTCCTCCGGCGATAGGGTCCGCAGGCCGTATGGGGTGAGGAGCTCCTCCGTCGCCACCCCGACGATCCCCCGGACCTCTCCGGCATCGAGGGGGGTGAAGGGGAGGGACGCCGCTATCACCTGGTTGGGCCTGATGGCCGGATCCTTTCGATCGATGAGGTCGTAGAGGCATCCCGTTTCGGGGTTCCAGAACTTGTGGTAGCTTTCCTCCACCTTCTCCGCGAGCCCTCCATCCCAGTCCTCTCCGAGCTCTTCGGAGAAAGCCTCCATCACCGATAGAGCGTTGTACCAGAGGGCGTTGATCTCGCAGGCCTTCCCGGCCCGGGGGGTGACGAACTCACTTCCCACCTTCGCGTCCATCCAGGTGAGCCCCGGCTCTGATGCTATGAGGCCGTCGGCGTCAGAGAAGGATCCGGGAGTCTCTTTTGAGTACCTGTCGACGATGGTCAGGAGGGCGGGGAATAGCTCTCTGACGAGGCCGGCGTCCCCGGAGTACTCCCAGTACCTGTGGAGAGCCCAGAAGAACCAGAGGGCGGCGTCGATGGTGTTGTAACAATGGGCGCCGAAGTCGTTGGGGAGGAGTCCGTCCTTCATCGCTCCGGCGAAGGTGGCTAGGACCGCCCGGGCCTCACCAAACCTCCGGGTGGTGAGAAGAAGCCCCGGAAGGGATATCATGGCGTCCCTCCCCCAGTCGTTGAACCAGTGGTAGCCGGCTATGATGCTCTTTCCTGCACCCCTTTCGACCAGGAACTGGTCGGCGGCGACGGAGAGGTGCCTGAACCGAGGGTCGCGCCTCCCGTCGCCTTTCAGCCTCTCGACCCTCCCCACCTCCCGGATCAATAGCTCGTCGGTCCGCGCCGCCGAACTCCGGTCCATAGAGGCGACTATGCTGAGGGTCTGGTGGCCTTCGACGGAGAGCTCGAACCTTCCGGGGCTGAATGCGTCCTCCCTCCAGGCGAGCCCTCTCCTCCTCTCCTCCTCGTACTCCAGGTTGCGGTACCATAGCTCTTTGGGGACGTACCTCCCCCGGTCCGAGACGAGGAAGAGGTCGCACCCCGACCGGAGGCGGACGCCGCAACCTTCGCCCTCCGGGGGGAGGTCCATCTGTTCCATCCGGGGGGCGGCAGATGCGACGTGAAAGCTCCTGCAGTTGACGAGGGGGACCACCCTGAAGAGGCCGTCCCCTTCGATCTCGTATCTTACGACGGTGGTGTTCTCCCCAAAGATCATGAAGACCTTCTTCTCGACGACGGCGCCGTCGCCGGTCCTGTAGATGAAGGTGGGGATCGGATCTGACCGAAACTCTGCGAGGTGGCGGAAACCCTCCGGGTATGTAGTTCCTGGGTACTGGTGGGTGGCGAGCTCGTACCGCCCCGACTCCGTCGTAAGATCCTCGTCCAGGGACGACAAGAGGAGGGTCCTCTCGGTGGGCGGGTCGGTGGCCGCCACCAGAAGGCCGTGGTAGGACCTGGTGTTCGAGCCGAGGATCGTCGATGAGCCGTAGCCTCCAAGGCCGTTGGTGACGAGCCATTCCCGCACTATCCCCTCGTCACGGCTCTTGGGGGTGAACTGCAGCTTCGGATCCTGGGGCCTGGTTCTCATCTCTTCACCCTCCCCCCGGCGGCGGCTCCCTTCTTTCGCCCCCTTCCGCCCCTCTGATCCGAACCCGAACCCGTCCCGGCCTCTGAGAGGGCTCCCAGGAGGGCCGCCCTCAGATCTTCGCCCCGGAGGCCCTCTGCCTGCTGGAGCCCTTCGGCCAATTTTTCGTCGGCGAGGCTTTCCCGGGCCCAGGCGGCCAGGTCCCCCCTCTGGGTGTGGTACTCGAGGGACTCGATCTCCACCTCCGCCACCGCCCCCTTCAGGGTCCTCCTTCCCCAGGCGGAGTCGCCGGTGAACTCGTCGATCCCCGTGGAGAAAAGGAAGGGATCTTCGGCGGCGGAGGCCCACGACTTCACCCGGTGGTGGAGGTCGGCGAGGACGGCGAAGAAGGTGACCGCCGCATCGTAGGGGGTGCCGTAGGGGCTGAAGTAGTTGTGGACCTCCCCGGGTCCGCCGCCGTGGGTGAAGGCGTAGTAGAGGTGGTCGGAGAGGCCCAGGGTCCTCCAGGTCTCCAGGAGGTGGGGGTCGCCCCCCTCCTTTATCGGCCCCTCCAGCCTCCTGTGGTAGGTGTAGCAGGCCCACTGGAGGGTGTTTCCCAGCCAGCAGCTCGTGTCCCTCTCGATGTCGGCCCAGGAGGTGGTCTTCGGGACGCTTACGATCTGGAGGGGCGGATGATCCCGGGCGAGGTCGCTGGGGGTTTTGAAGCTGAGGTGATCCCACCTGAGGATCTCGCTTGGAAGGTGCCTGAGAAACTCGAAGATCCCGGTGTCCGCCCACTGGTGCTCCCCGAAGGTCTCATAGTCGCAGAAGATGTTGACGCACTCGCCGGGCTTCGCCGCGATCCAGCTGGCGTACTTGCTGGCGGTGAGGGGGTACTCGTTCCACCACCGAGCGGAGAATCGAAACCCCATATCATCGGTGATCTGATAGTCGCGGAGGAGGAGAGAGATCCTATCGCACCCCTCCGGCCGGTAGAGGTGGTTGGGCGGAGCGATGATCCCCTCGGCGAAGATCCCGGCGTATCCCATATCCTCGACGATCCTCGCTATCCGGTCGTCGTATAGGAGCTCCGTATTCTCGAAGATCCGGGGCCTGACGGCGAAGGCGTCCCAGACCCGCTCCCGGTGCATCTTCACCTGCTCGGCAAACTCCCTTTCGTCCTCGTATAGGCTCGCCAGGGAGTGGTGGTAGGTCTGCTCCATCACCTCCACCATCCCCGTGTCCACGAGCCGGGCGAAGGACTCCAGGACCCGAGGATTGTACTTATCGCACTGGTCGAGGAAGACCCCCGAGAAGCTGTAGGCGGCCTTGAAGGGGCGCTGGGAGTCCTGCCTCCTCCTTATCTCTTCGAGGATGATCTCGTTAGTCGGAAGGTAGCACTTCTCCGCGACCCGGTCGAATATTCTCCGGTTCTCCGGATCGTCGAAGTAGAAGTCGGATAGCTGGTCGGGCTCGATCCTCCTCATGGGAGAGCCGCCCCAGAAGAACTCCTTTCGGAGCCTCAGGGGCTGGTGGACCTCGAAGCAGAGGCAGACGTCGGTCATGGGACCTCACCGGATACTTCTCCATCCAAGGCGGCTTTGATGGAAGCTCCGCGAGATCGGTGGGTCGGGATCGATGGCATATCCATACATTCTCCCCCAAGTTTAATAAATATTTGATCAACGAGGTTGAGGTACATTCCTCGGCTCTGAAGGCGGCCTGCGATCGGCGGAATATTTATGGTGGATGATGAACATAAAAATAGGTAGGGAATCGATTCCATGGACTCAAATTACAGAATAAGACGGGCCGGGTCTCCCCACGACGCCGGAAAGCTCCACGATCATTATGACAAAATCTTTCTTCCCGAGGAGGTGGGAGCCTTCGCCGAGACTATATTCCTCCACCTTCCGGGGATGAAAATTGATTACTGGTTCATCGCCGACGACGAAGAGACCGGAGAGATCGCAGCGGCCTTCGCCCTCATCCCATGGACCTGGGAGATGGCGGGGCTCCAGCTCAAAGTCGCCGAGATGGGGATCGTGGGAACGGGAGAGGGACACAGGAATAAGGGGCTGATGAGGCTCCTGTACCGGGAGTTCGACGCGACCCTCGAGGAGGAGGGGTTCGACCTGGCAGTGGTTCAGGGGATACCGGGATTTTATCGCCGCTTCGGATATTATTACTCGATCCCCTTGGAGCCCCACATCGACATCTCCCTTCATCTGGTCCCCGATTTGGCCGACGATGATTCCTACGAGTTTCGGCTCGCTGAGACCAAGGACATACCTTTTCTCCTGGAAGAGGACGAGCGATATCGAAGATCGAACTTCATCTCCGTCTTCAGGGACGAGGCAAAATGGAACTACCTTCTGACCTACGGCCAGAGGGCCGGATGCAGCTCGCAGTTCTGGATCATGGAAGGGCGACAGACGCAAGAGAGATTCTACTTCAGGATTCCCCTGCAGGGCTTCGGAACGGGGCTCATCGTGAGCGAGATCAGCGAGGGCATATCCGACGACGCCCTGACGAATCTTTTCGCCTTCTGCAAGAAGAAGTGCGCAGAGCGAAATAAGCCGTACATCCGGCTGAACCTCGCCGGAGAGTCGACCGCGGCGAAGACCGCCATCTCCTTCGGGGCGTCGGCCGGGAGGCCTTACGCCTGGCAGATAAAGATCCCGGACAAGATCAAATTTCTCACCAAAATCGCCCCGGTCCTCGAAGCGCGGCTGAAGGAGGGCAGCCTTGTGGGCTTTTCCGGGACTTTGCGGCTTGATCTTTACAGAGAACAGATCGATCTCAACTGGTCCGAAGGAAAGCTCGAATCCGTCAAACCTGGGAGGGGTGGAGAATGCGAGAAGACCTTCTTCATTCCAGAAGACCTCTTCATTCCGCTGGTCCTCGGTCATCGGAGCTGGCGAGAGCTGCAGTACACGCGCCCCGACATCTTCTCGGCGATGATGTACGTCGGACCAGGCGTGGATTCAGCCTCGGACAAGGCCGTTCGCCTCATCGACGCTCTCTTCCCGGCCGAGAGGTCGTGGGTCTATGAGCAGTACTGAGCGATCGGCTTGAGAAGATGACAATTAGATGATCGAACTGAGACTATCCCAATATGACGATCGCCGGCTCTGTTGAGACGAAAATCTTTTTGCCTCCACCGATAAAAATAATTACTCCCGGACGAATATAGACGGTCTGGAGGGAAGAAAGTGGAAGAATCGATGAAATCTTATGAGAAGGTCCCCTCCGGGATACCGGGCTTCGACGACCTGGTGAACGGAGGGTTTCATAGAGGGACGGTCAACACCATCACGGGGGCTTCGGGGAGCGGCAAGACCGTCTTCGCCTCCCAGTTCATCTACGAGGGGATCAGAAACGGGGAGAAGGGGATGATCATCATGCCCTCGGAGAGCTCCGAATTCCTGAAGAGGGAGATGTACTCCTCCTTCAAGTGGGACTTCTGGAAGCTGGAGGGCGACGGGAAGCTCGCCATGGTGGACGTCACCGACCCCGTCCTGAGGCTTCAGAAGAGCATCGAGACCGACCCCACGGAATTTCTCATCAGCTTCAGAAAACTGGTGGAAAAGAAGGTCCGGGAGGAGAAGCCACAGAGGATCTTGATCGACGACCTGATGGCCTTCTTCACCGCCGTCGAGTCGCCCTTCGTCATGAGATCTCTCGCCGACGATCTCTTCGGGATATTGAGGTCCCTCGAAGTTACGGCGTTGATAACCATAAGCGAGGCCTTCGGGATGACCCAGATCATGGAGTACGGGGCCGACTCCTGCACCATACTGAAGAGGGAGAGGGTGGGAAACAACATGGTCCGATCGATCTACATCATGAAGATGAGAGGCTCCAGGATCGCGAACAGCATCAGGGTCCTGGACATCTCCGACGATGGGCTGGCGGTATCGACCCTCTCCCCCTACCCGTAAGCTGGCTGGAGGTCTGATCGATCATGATGAAGCGCTGGATAGTTCTGGCAGGGGAGGAGGGCGGCCCCGTCTGCAACAAGATGGGAGGGATATGGGACGTCATCGATGCCGAGGCGAAGGTCCTGGCGAAGCTCGCCGCAAAAAAAGATATCGATTGCGACCTGAACATCCTGGTGGCCGGCCCCTACTACCCCACCCTGGGGTCGGACTGGAACAAGGGCAAATCCAGGATCACCGACATCAGCGGCCTTGAACCTCTCAAAATGAACGAAGAGCTGACGGCTGCCATCGACCGGCTCAAGTCCGAGGGGATCGAGGTGGTGGCTGCCGAGACGGAGGTCGACGGCCATTCAATCGGCTACCTCCTCTTCAACACCGCCTACTTCGACTCTATCATCACCAGCAGAGAAGGCCAGAAGATGACCCTGGCCAACGCCATCAAGACGGAGGCGTGGCGGATATCGGGGCTCGACTCGATGGCGTTTGAGAGGTCCCCTTACGGCCCGGAGTACACCCACTACCTCGGCCTCTCCTACGCCGTCTCCCAGTTCGTAAACAATCTCGTATCCCTCGGAGAGGAGAGGGCGAAGAAGTATGGGGATGAGGCGATATCGGAGTTCGCCATGTCGGTGATGCCGAAGATGCGGGTCTCCCTCCACTGCCACGAGTTTCCCACCTTCTACGCCCTGGCGAGGCTGAAGGCCCTCGGAACCCCCGTCAGGACGATGGCCACCCTCCACGCCACCGTACCAGGGAGGTCTTCTGGCTATCGGTCTCTTGAGAAGATCGCCAAGAACGACTCCACCTGGGATCCCCACGTCCCCATCGGGATGGCGACCCTCGAATCTCTCGCGAGGTATGCCGACGTCGTCTCCTTCGTCGGGGACTCGACGAAGCGGGAGGCGATGCTATTTCACAAGCTGGACGGGATCGTCATAAGAAATGGGATCGACCTCGGCGCAAGCTACATCGACTGGAATAAGAAGAACAGGTCCAGAAAGAAGATCCAGAAGTACCTCTCGGAGAACATCCACAAGGTCTACGGCGGGGAGGTGATCGACCCTGAGGATATCCTTCCTGTATTCACCATATCCCGGCCTGAGCTGGAGAATAAGGGCTACCCCCAGCTCCTCGACGCCCTCCTCCTCCAAGACCACCTGATAAAACACCGGCGGCTGGAGCAGAGGTTCGCAGAGAAGATGAGGGTGGTATGTCTCCTCATCACCTCCCACGGGCCAAAGCAGAAGGATAAGCTCCCTGAAGGCTTCCCCATCAACCTCCCCTCGGAGATACCGGTGGGCGAAGAGATCAGGCTCAACAACATGATCCACGAACGGGGGATCGATGCCGGGAGATTGGCGGCGGGGAAGAGGCACGCATCCGCCGTCCTCTACCCCCAGTGGGTGGGGCCCGACGACGGGGGCCTGAACATGAGGGCCGACGAGATCATGGCCGGATGCGTCGCCGGGATATTCCCCTCCCAGTACGAGCCGTTCCTCCTCACCGGCCTCGAGGCGGGGCGGGAGGGGACCCCATCCATCGTCTCTCGGGCCTGCGGCTTCAGCGACGCCCTGAAGAAGGTAGAGCGGCTCGTCACTGGCTTGGGCGGGTTCGTCGTCGTAGACAACATCGATGCGACATTCCAGGAGATGATCCTCGATTACGCCCTCGTCCTGGACTACTTCACCTGGACTTACCTCGAAGACCAGGTGAAGTACCGGCTCCTATGCGAGGAGTCCTTCGCCCTCGCAAAGCTGATGAACTGGACCGAGCCGGTCCTGGAGTACTACAGGAACCTGATGGTCAGCTCAGAGCTGGACAAGTGTCTCCCCTCCGAGATGAGGGGGTTTGAAGATGGTGGCCAATGATATGAAGATAGCTTACTTCAGCCTGGAGTTCCCCCCCCGGATCTTTGGGGGGCTCGGCGTTTACGCCGACAGCATATCGAAGGAGTTGTCCTCCCTCGGCAACAAGATCACAGTCTTCACCATGGGGGACGGGGAGCTGAAGCGGAGGCAGACGAGGTCCGGCATATCAGTATTCAGGGAGACGCCCCTGCCCATGAGAGACGGCTGGGAGCCCTTCCTCTCGGACCGGACCCTCGCCTGGGGGGAAGGGGGGGCCTTCCTCTCCGACCTGATGAGCTACAACCAGCTCGCCGCCGCCTCTCTGAGGGATAACGGCCCCTTCGACCTCGCCGTCGCCCACGACTGGCTCGGCCTCCCCGGGGGGATGGCTGCGAAGAGTTGCGGCGGGCCTCCCCTCATCTACCACGTCCACAGCCTCGAGGTGGGGAGGGAGAAGGTCCCAAACCCCCAGATAGTCGACCTGGAGCTTCGGGGCGGACGGATCGCCGACGGGGTGATCACCGTCTCTTTTGCAATGAGAGAGCAGCTGGCGAGCCTGGGGGTCCCAAGAGATAAGATCGCGGTATCCCACCACGGCGTCGATACCGGGATTTATAGCCCATCGGCGGCGAAGGAGAAGAAGGTCGGGGATCTTCGGGAGAGGTACGGTATAGGGGAGGATGACGAGGTGATCCTCTTCGTCGGGAGGCTCGAGGAGGTGAAGGGGGTGATCCAGCTCCTGGAGGCGATGCCGAAGGTCCTGGCCGAGCACCCGGGAGCCAAGCTCCTCATCGTCGGGAAGGGGACCCTGGAGGAGCGGGCCAGGTCGATGGCAGAGCCCCTGGGGGGCTCTGTGAAGGTCGTAACCGATTTTCTCGACCTCGACTCCAAGATCCAGCATTACGCCCTGGCGGACCTCTGCGTCTTTCCGAGCCTCTACGAGCCCTTCGGGATCGTAGGGGTCGAGGCCGCCTCCATGGAGCGGCCTGCGGTCGTCGGCGCCAGCGGCGTCTCGGGCCTGCGGGAGATCGTCGACGACCCCTCCTCGGAGCGGCCGACGGGGGTCCACGTCAACCCCTCCGACCCCGGGGACATAGCCTGGGGGATAAACCTCGTCCTGGAGGACCCTGAGAGGATGAGGGAATGGGGGAAGAACGGGAGGAGAAAGTGCCTCGAGACGTTCAACTGGGGCAGGGCGGCCAAGGAGACCCTGGAGATCTACGAGAAGGTGATCTCATCCCGGAGATGAGGCGCCACTACTTCCTCGACGAGTACACCATCATCGCAGCGGAGAGGGGGAAGAGGCCCTCCGACTTCCAGCATCCAGGAACCGGGGGGCGGTCCGACCCCAAGACCTGCCCCTTCTGCCCAGGAAACGAGGAGATGACCCCCCCGGCGGTCGCCGCCTACACCGACGGAGGAGTCTTTGCCGACGGGAAAGAGAGGGTCAAAGGCTGGTGGGCTCGATCATTTCTCAACCTCTACCCGGCGGTTACGGCGGAGCCGGGGCCGCCCTCGGGGGAGTGGGTCGCGGACTTTGCGAGGGGGTTTCACGAGGTGATCGTCGAGTCCCCGGACCACCAAGCCGATCCGTCCCGGTTCAGCAAGAGGGACCTACAGCGGCTGGTCTGCGTCTACAGGGACAGGTACAGATGCCGGATCTACGAACCTTTCGTCGAGTACGTCTCCATCTTCAAGAACTGGGGGCGGGTCGCGGGGGCCTCCCTGAGCCACACCCACTCCCAGCTCATCGCCCTTCCCATCGTTCCTCCGGCCCTGAAGAGGGAGATGGCGGCCATCGGAGAATCTCCCCGGTGCCCTTACTGCAGCCTCGCTGGAAGGGAGGCGTCCTCGGATCGGCTGATATTTGAGAACGAGAGGTTCGTCCTCATCGCCCCCTACAGCTCCACCGTCCCCTACGAGACCTGGATCCTCCCGAAAGGGCACCTATCGGACCTCGAAGGGCTCGACCCCATCGATCGAGAATGCCTCGCCGAGGTCCTCGGAGAGGGGCTAGGGCGGCTCGATCGGCTCCTCGGAGGGCCGCCCTACAACTACACAATCCATCAGCTGCGAGACCCCGGCTACCACCTCAACCTCAGGATCCAGCCGGCTTTATCGACTATCGCCGGCTTCGAGAAGAACACCGGGATCTTCATAAACACCGTTTCGCCGGAAGATGCCGCCTCCCAGCTCCGGACGGCATGATGGGCTCGGAACTTTCTGAAGGATACCCGCATATCCCTGAGAGGTTTTTTAAGGGTCCGGCTTACGTCTTCATTTTGACGATATCTCGAAAGCCATGGGCCCGTATCTCCGTCAGGGGGGAGATGGGGTCGGCAAAAACCGAAAGGTTAATGAGACGATAACATAAGAAATTGTAGCAAAAAATAAGTGGCAGAAGCTTATCGTGGTCCTAGATAAGCGGAGTTTAGATATGAATGGTGTCTTGGTGTGCACGGCGCCTCTATCGCGGCGGCCTTCAGCCTGGAACGTCTCCACTTGTGGGCATTTCGCGGCTATTGATATCCCTCAGGGTCGAAATTTGAGCAGAGCGATGTTATCTTGGTGTGGTGAATGAAATGAGGATTGGGATGCTCTCCTGGGAGAGCCTGTACTCCACGAAGGTCGGGGGCGTCGCCCCGCACGTCTCGGAACTCTCCGAAGCCCTGGCAAGGAGGGGGCACGAGGTCCACGTATTCACCCGGAGGGGTGAGTTTGGACCCTATGACGAGATCAACGCAGTTCACTACCAGAGGATCGACTCCGACCCGTCAGGAGACATAATCGCCCAGATGAACAGGATGGGTGACGCCATCTTCGACAGGTTCGGCCACGTCCAGAAGCTCTTCGGCAAGTTCGACATCGTCCACGGCCACGACTGGCACCCGGTCCCGGCCCTCAACAGGATCAAGGCGGCATACTCCATCCCTTACATCATCACCCTCCACAGCACCGAATGGGGGAGATGCGGAAACAACTTCAGCGCCGATTACATCCCGCGAGAGATAGCACACCGCGAATGGATGAGCGGCTACGAGGCGGCTGTGGTGATCACCACCACCCAGAGGATGAAAGACGAATTGATGATGCTCTACCAGATCCCTTCCGAGAAGATCGAGATCATACCCAACGGCCTCGTCGTCGGATCCTTCAGACGGCCCGTCGATCCGGGGAGGGTGAAGGAGAGGCACGGGATCCACCCTCTCGCCCCTGTAATCCTCTTCTGCGGTAGGATGAACTTCCAGAAGGGCCCCTGCATCCTGGTGGAGGCGGTCCCTCACGTCCTCGCCCGCCACTGGGACGCCAAGTTCGTCTTCATCGGCGACGGCGACATGAGACGGGAATGCGAAGAGAAGGCCCGGAGGTTGGGTGTCGAAGGGTCCTGCACATTCCTTGGGTATACCCCCAGCAACGTCAAAGAGGAGTGGATGAACGCCTGCGATATGGTATGCCTTCCCAGCAGAAACGAGCCCTTCGGGATCGTCGTCCTGGAGGGGTGGGACGTGGGTAAGCCCGTCGTCGCCACCGACGCCGTCAGCATCATCAAGAACTTCCAGGACGGCCTCCTCGCCTACATCCAGCCGGAGTCGATAGCCTGGTGCATCAACCGCCTCCTCGACGACCCCGAGGAGATGGAGAGGCTCGGCAGGGCGGGAAGAGAGCGGCTCGAGCGGGAGTTCACCTGGGACGAGATCGCGAGAGAGACTGAAGCGGTTTACAAGAGGGTTCTGAATAAATAGCGCGATAGCGGTCGAACTTCACTTTTTTGCCCGGTTCACCTCTGGGCGTGCATCAGGGATATTATCAGGTCGTGGACCTCTTCGGGGCGGCCGACCCCCTCCAGGAGGTGGTGGGACCTGCCCCTGGGGGTCGATACCGTCTTGCCGCCTCCGGCGCCGATCATCGCCCTGTTGCCCACAGCCGCCCCCGCGAGGCTGAAGTCGTCACCGAGGCCCAGGCCCGAGGCTGTGATGGGGATGATCGTCCCGAAGTTGAAGACCTTTCCGGGGAAGGACTGCTCCACCACCAGGTCGTTGATGTTCTTGTAGAGGAGGGTCCTTCTGTGGACCCCCAGGTGGCCCGACTCCATGATCAGCCTCCAGTTGGTGATGTAGTATCGATGGGACCTCCTGTGCCCTTCCGTCCCGAAGATCCCGATGATGCCGAAGGCCATTAGGATCAAATTCTGATCCGCAAACCAGATGAGCCCCAGGCCGTCGAGGAAGGCGATGAACTCCGGTCGGCCGGGGAGGTAGAAGGCGAGGAGGGCGGGGATCGCCAGGGCGAAGAGCCACCTCCAGTTGATCCGAAAGAGGGCGATTAGGACCGCCGGCACCAAGATCGAGAGCCACCAGAGGATCCGGGCCGAGTTCTCGGGGCTCATCTCCATGATCTCGATCCTGGGGCCGGATGCGAAATACGCCCCCACCAGGGCTATGTAGATCCAGATGGCGTAGAGCCGGTAGAAGGCGAGAGGGTGGGGTCGGAGGGCCCGGATCAGCTCTTCGCCCTTCTGGAGCTTCGGCGACACAAGCTCCGTCTTTGACTTCGATCTCTTAAATAACCCTTCTCTCTTCAAGGTCGGGTATTCGCAAGTATGAGTCGAATAGCGGCTCGGCAGGATGCCGGGGTATTATTGAGGCGAACTGCCCCGGAATGAACCGCCTGGGAAGATTTCATGGGGTGGAGAAGGATCGACCGAAAGGTTCAAAAATGGGTAGCACGTGGGGGGAGTCGCACCTTTTCGTGCCTCGGTGGCTTAGCTGGCATAGCGCGTCCTTGGTAAGGACGAGGCCGTGGGTTCAAATCCCACCCGAGGCTTGGTATTTCTCTTCATATGGGATTTTCGGGAGAATTTGGAATCTAGACGATCTTTCCCATGTAAAACCCTATTAAATCGACAACAGGGGCTGTTATCCTCCAGCCCCTGGTGCTCTCTTTCGCACTTCATACCCCGCATTTGCCAGGTGCCGAATCATATCGTCCAGGGAGATTCCT
>NZ_JARFPL010000047.1:0-14355 GCF_029167205.1 Candidatus Methanocrinis alkalitolerans | reverse complement strand
GTTTGGATTAATGGTGAAACGCATCTGAAGATAGCGAATCTGAATGATAATCTTGTTAGGATTATTCGATTGTTGGGAAAGGATTGTGAAAAATACTACGGATTGGAGGGTTGATGCGGAAAGCCGGTTCTTCAATCCCGCAGGTCTGCTCTCCTCCAGGCTGACCCCGCTGGAGACGAGCTCGCCATCGATCAGAAGGGCGTAGCAGAACAACCCGCGTTGGTAATCGTAGACCACAGAATAGCCGTCCACCGTCTCGTAGCGGGCATAGAACTCATCGCCAAAGACCACCAGCTCGACCTCGGGGCCGTTCTCCTGTTCGAAGGTCAATGTCTCTCCAACGATGGCGGCCATGCCAGCTCACCCCTCTCAATTGGGGATCTGCAGCCTGCGGAGAAGACCTCCACCGCGATGAGCCCCGTGGCCGTCAAATCCTCAAGACCCGATCGATCGCCCTTCATGATCTCCGGACGATCTCTTCGAGCCGTCGTGCGGACCATGAAAGACATGTATACGATCTCTTACCGCTTATACTATTTAATTTTTTTCATCCATCGTCTGGGCCAAAGGGCACCGTCGTGCTTCAGAAGCGGCGAGATTCTGATAACGATCATAGGACTTACGCACTTGAGAATCAAAACCAAGCACATCAGAGCCTTTCAAGAAGATTGTGTTTTAGACAGTTTGGTGCTTCATGCTACTGGTTTTTTGTTCAACTGCGTAAGTCCTAGATCAATAAGGAAAACGTCTTAAGAAAAGATAGAAGGCAGGGCTATGGCTCATCGACCCTGATAACTTCCCGGTCAGCGTCCACCATCAGAATGGTGCCGTCTCTCGTGGCGAGGATCCCGGCATCGACGCCGTCCACCAGGGGGATACCGCTGATGATGGCGCCGACAGCGACGATCGGCTCAGACCTTATGTTTATCATCGCCGCCGGGGCGATGCCCCTCTTCTTCAGCTGGTATATTACGTAGGACCCGACGGTGGACCCCTTCCCGCCGGGAAATATCAGGACCTTCCCGGCGACGGCCTTCCCGAAGAGCTGGTGGCCGGGATCGACGACCTCTCCCGTCTCGGGGTCGACGGTCCCCAGGAAGGATATCGGCTCCTCCGTTACGAGGGCGGGGCCGGTGGCCTTCCCCCCCGATATCCGGTGGCATCGGATCTCCAAGGTCAGACCCTCCTGGTGGCGGCTCTGACGCACTCCTCGACGCTCCCATAGGCGGCCTTCATCTTGCAGAGGGTGGGGATGTATGCCAGGGCCTTTCCGGAGTTGACCATCATCTTTCTGTACCTATCGCTCGCCGGGGATACCACCATGCAGGTGTCGCAGAAGACCCGCGCCCCCGACCTCTCGATCTTACCCACCAGGTCGCTCCGTCTCTCGGCGGTGGCCCGGGCGGTGCAGATCCATAGCTCCCGTTCCACCTTATTTCCCTCCAGGAGGCGGGCAACCTCGGCGAGCTCCCTCTCCGAGGAGTGGGGGCATCCGATGGCGACGACGTCCACCTCGTCGTCGGGGGCGCACTCCTGGCGGACATCCTGGAGGTCTCTATCGCTGACCAGGATCTCCTCAGATCCCTTCGGAGCCGCGGGCGCTTCCTCATCGAAGTAGTAGAGGGCGACGGAGCCGCTCGCCGCCATCGCCGCCCCCAGGGCCTTCAGGTCGTCGACATCGGGCCTTTTCCGGAATATGAACCGGGGAACCCCGTCCCCCACCTCCTTTCCGATGATGTAACCCAGGATCCCGTAGTCGGAGGGCTTCAGGTCTGCTTCGACGGCGATGTTGATGGTGGGGACCCGCTTCTCTTCGATGTGGTAGCCGTACCGGGGGGTCTTTCCCACCAGGGCAGCCGCCAGGGCCGAGGGCCCCCCCTCCCGGTTGGTCTTCGCCCCGATGACGGAGTTGGCGAAGGAGACGGCGGAGGACTCGCTCCAGGCGAGGTGGTCGCCCCTCCGGGCGAGTTCGGGCCTGATCTGGTAGGGGGTGCAGGTGCAGTCCGGGGATACGCCCAGGCGGCGGTAGGCTTCGACGATCTCCAGCTGCTTTTTTGCGAACCTCTCGTCGATACCCATCTTTTGCCACCGGGTGAGGTCCATCCCCGCCGGGTTTAGGACCGCCGAGACGACGACCCTCCCCCGGAGGTCTGATATCCACTCCAGCCCCGCCTCCCCGATCGTCTTGAAGGAGACCCCCGCCACCTGGACGGATCTGACGGGGATCAGCCGGTCGGCGCCGTAGATGTCGCCGAGGGCTACCAGGATCTCCATCGCCCTCCTGAGGCTCTCCCCCTCCTCGCCCTGGTATGCTCGCTCCTCCTCCCGAGATAGATGCATATCTCTTCCTCCGGCTCCAGATTATAAAAAGGCTGAGATCGGTCCCTAGATCAGCCTCTCGATGGGGTGGCCCGCGGCGGGCCATACGTCCAGGTCCCCCACCGCCTCACAGACGAGGATGTCGGCCATCGCCGCTACCGGGAAGACCTCACTGGCCCTCTCGATGGGGCCGTAGAGGATGTAGTCGCCCCCCGCCAGGATCTCCAGGCCCGCGGAGGCGGCGTCGCAGACGTGCCTCGCACCCCTGCCCTTTTCCCGGAGCCACCGCCATGAGGAGACGGCGTTATGGATCCCGGAGCCCGTCGGAAGGCCGAACCTCGCCTTCGCAAGTACCGTGGCCCGAAGAGACCGCCCCGCCCCGTCCCCCAGGGGGACGACGCCGGGGTCGATGAGGAGGTTGTTCATCCCCAGAAGGCGAGCGAGGTCGATCAATCCTCCAGACCTCCCAGCATCCCCCTCCTCCAGGGCCTTTATCGTCCCCTCGACGGTGGAGTCGGCGGGGTTGTAGCCCAGGAGGATGGCGGAGTCGACCTCGAAGTGGGCGAGGGCCTCCTCTTCGCGGTCCTTCGTGGCGAGGCCGATGCTGTTGTAGATGGACCGGTCGGCGAGGCCGACCTCCGAGACCGCCTCCGCCATGGCGATCCTCGTCCCGGCATCGGCGGAGTCGAGGATGAGGGGGCCGGACCAGAGGGGATCGACGAAGTCGAGGTAGCGGCCGAAGGCCTCCGGGGTCCTGGCGTATATATGTAAAACGGCGGGGTTTCCCGTCTCCTCCGAGAGGGCCGTCTGCCGGTCGATCAGTCCGGCGGCAGCCTCCTCGTCGAAGGTCCCTTTCTCCTCGTCCTCCACGATCCCGTGGCCCTGATAGAATATGGTGCCGCAGAGGGCCGTCGGGTACTCTCCCGGCTGGCCTCCGATCTTCACCCCAGCGACGTTCACAACCTCTTGATCTCGCGCAAACCTGAACAACTCCAACGCCTCAAACCTGAATTTGTGCTCCCTGGCCAAAAAAGTTGGGATCGGCGATCCCAGGATGTCGGTTCAAGACGTAATCGCCTTCTTTCTCAGCAGTCGGTTGTACTTGATCGCAAACCGGTGGGCCTCATCCCTCATCTCCCGGACGAAGAGAGAGGCCTCGTCGTCCTTTCTGAGGGGAAGGGGCCGGATCCGCCCCGGAACGTAGATCTCCTCCTCCCTCTTGGCGATGGAGATGACGGGTATGGAGAGGCCGAGGTTTCGGATCTCCCGGCTGGCAGCGAAGAGCTGCCCCTTGCCCCCGTCGATGACGATCAGGTCGGGCATCTCCCCCGCCTCCTCCTTCAGCCGAACGTACCTCCTCCGGACGATCTCGCCGATGGAGGCGAAGTCGTCGATCCCCTCGACGGTCCTGACCTTGAAGCGGCGGTACCCCTTCTTATCGGGCCTGCCGTCCCTGAACGCTACCATCGAGCCGACGGTGAAGGATCCTGCGAGGGTTGAGACGTCGAAGACCTCGATCACCTTCGGCGGCTCGGGGAGGGAGAGTGCCTCGGCGAGGGCGGCGAGCTTTCTGTCGCCCCCGAAGAACCGGATCAAGAGGTTCTTATCGGCGAGGTCGAGAAGTTTCCTCTTCTCCCCCTGCTTTGGGACCGTCACCCTGACCCGCCTCCCTTTGATGTGGGATAGAAAGTCGACGAGGGAGCCGTCCAGGGGTTCGCCGACGATCAGCTCCTCGGGGGGGTCGTTTTCGGAGTAGTACTGGACGATGAACTCCTCGAGGAAGCTCTCGGTCCGGGGGAAGACGAACTCCTCTTTACCCTCCAGGGTACCCTTGTAGACCTTGAAGAGCATCAGATAGACCTCCTCCCCATCGGCGGCGTAGGTGAGGACGTCCTCGTCGAACCTCTTATTCCGCTCGACTTTCTGCCGTTCCTGGAGGCTCACCAGGGCCCTGATCTCGTCGCGAAGCTCCATCGCCTGCTCAAACTCCCGCCTTCCGGCGAGGTCGGCCATTTCTTCTTTTAGCGAAGCGATCAACTCGCCGGTCCTCCCCTTCAGGACCGCCTCGGCCCTTGCCACTCGCGCCCTGTACTCTATGGGCGTGATCTTTCCGATGCAGGGGCCGGAGCAGGCACCCATGTGGTACCTCAGGCAGGCCCTCTTGGGAAGCCTCCTGCAGGTCCGCAGGCCAAAGGTCTTCCGGACGACGGAGAAGACGAGGTCCCTCTCCCGGGCGGAGACGAAGGGGCCGAAGTAGCTGCCTGGAGCGGTCCGCCTCCGGGAGATGTGGATCCGGGGATACTCCTCGTCGGTTATGTGGATCGAGGCGTACCGGGAAGAGTCCTTCAGCCGCACGTTGTACTTGGGCCAGTGCTTCTTGATGAGGGAGTTTTCCAGAAGGAGCGCCTCCACCTCGCTGTCGGTGACGATGAAGTCGAGGCCCCGGGCGGCGCAGACGAGGGCTGCGGTCTTGGGGTCCGTCTCCCTCTTCTGGAAGTAGCTCGCCACCCTCTTCTTGAGGTCCCGGGCCTTTCCGACGTAGATCACCTCGCCCGAGGCGTCAGTAAAGAGGTAGCAGCCGGGGAGGTGGGGGAGGGGTTCGGGGTCGATCATGGGTTCGATGGATTCATAGTTGGAAGCTCTTGAAATCTTCTCCGATCAAACTGAGTATAGCATTTCTGGAGTAGAGCGCAAATTGTTTGCACTTGTCATCCTCGGGTAGTCTACCGCAGATGAGTTGATCTTACCATCTCAAGTCACTTGGGTAGAAGGTGGTCGATTGCATCATCGTATTGGCCCCAAAAAGTGCCACCAAAATGGATGTGGTTCCTTGTTTAGGTTTTTCATGTGCAACAACTCGTTATAGGTAGATTACCGATTGCGGCCCAGACTATATTTTAAATTAGCGCGGCCTATTTCGATTCTATTAAATTAGCGCAAGGCTAAAACCATAAATATAGATTTTTACTTTTATTTTTCTATCTCCATAAAATGTCCTCTCATGAGCTTCAGCCTCTCCTCTCTCCCATCAGAGCCTCAAACCCCACCAGCACGTCCTGCATCTCCGAGGAGATCGCCTCCTGACGCCTTTTTCGGTACTGGCTGGAAAGCTCGTTGAGGTGCTCCTCGATGTTCCTCTCCGCCGCCTGCATCGACGAGAGCCTGCTGGCGTTCTCGCTTGCCAGCGACTCTACAAAGGCCCGGTAGAGGGAGGAAAAGATATGCTCCCGGACGAGGGAGGAGAAGAGCCAGTCCGGGTCCATGGAGAAGGTGGGAAGAGACCGGGAGGGCCACCTCCTTTTGGTGAGTTCGTTCATCCATCTTTCGTCGAGGGGGAGGAGGCGGGCCATCGATGGGCGGAAGATCGCCATCGGTCCCGACTCCGGCCTGTTGTAGAAGAGGACGATCCTATCCAGGCCCCCCTCGATCCGCCACTCCTCGATCTTCACCAGAACCTCACCCATCACCTCGGTTATGCCGAGAAAATCTCCCGAGAAGGAGAACTGCGCCTCGATCGAGAGGCCCCCGTCTTCGAGGTGGCCGATGACCCGCTCGCCGACGGCCACGGCCCTGGTCTCCTCATTTTCCATCTCGGCCAGGATGCCGAGGGCAAAGCTTGCGATCTGTTCGTTGAACTTGCCGCAGAGCCCCTGATCGGAGCCGAAGATCACCGCCCCCAGAAGCCCTCCTTCCCTTGCAGGGGAGAAGGCCGGAACGATCTTCCCGCTCTTCATCATCACCACAGAAAGCCCCATCTCGATGGACCTGCTGTACTCGGCGAGAGATTCGACCGCTCGCTCATATTCGCGGATGTTGGTCGAGCTGATCGCCTTCATGATCTTGACCACCGACTGCAGCTCCCCCGCACTTTTGATCTTTCTCTTTACCCGTTCGAGCTCTTCCATGATCGCCTCCCAAGTCCGCTTCCTAAATCCGCTTCCTAAATCCGCTTCCTAAATCCGCCTTTCACGCAGCAAGAGCATCTTTGAAGGTCGCGAGGAGCAGATCTCGATCTTGGGAGCCGAGCTTCTCCCCCGACCCGATCCTCGAGCTGATCTCCGGCAGCCTTTCTCGAAGGGCCTTTCTTATCGCCTCCTTCGCTCCGGGGACATCGCCGAGGGGGACAGTGTCCAGAAGCCCCGCCGTCACCGCCCAAAGGACCGCGATCTGCTCGGGGGCCGGGATCGGCTCGAACTGGGGCTGCTTCAGCACCTCCCGGATTCTCTGCCCCCGCTCCAGGGTCTTTCGGGTATCCTCGTCGAGCCGCGTCCCAAACCGGGTATAGGCCTCCAGGTCCTCGAACGTGGAGTAGGTGAGCCGCAGGTCGCCGGCCAGCTTGGAGTATGCCGGAAGCTGGCTTTTACCTCCGACCCGGGAGACGGACATGCCCACATCGACGGCCGGAAGGATCCCCTTTCCGTAAAGCTGGGGGGAGAGGTAGATCTGGCCGTCGGTGATGGAGATGAGGTTGGTGGGGATGTAGGCGGAGATGTCCTGGGCCTGGGTCTCGATGATGGGAAGGGCGGTGAGGGAGCCGCCGTCTTTGAGGTTCGTGGCCCTCTCCAGAAGCCTCGAATGTATGTAGAATATGTCCCCGGGAAAGGCCTCCCTTCCCGGCGGGCGGCGGAGGAGGAGGGAGAGCTCCCGGTAAGATCGGGCGTGGCGGGTCAGATCGTCGTAGACGATCAGAACGTCCTGCCCCTTATCCACGAAGTATTCGGCGATGGTGGTGGCGGAGTAGGGAGCGATGTAGTTTAAGCCGGGCGGATCGTCCCCGCTGGCGACGACGGCGACGGAATTCTCCATGGCGTCGTTCTTTCGGAGATCTGCGATCGTCTTTGCCACCTCCGACTTCTCCTGACCTATGGATGAGTAGACGCAAACGACGTCTTTATCCCTCTGGTTGATGATGGCATCGATGGCGACGGCGGTCTTGCCGGTCTGCCGGTCTCCGAGGATCAGCTCTCTTTGGCCGCGGCCGATGGGAACCATGGCGTCCACCGCCATCACCCCCGTCTCCAGGGGGACGTTGACGGGAGATCGATCCATGATCGCCGGAGCTACCCTCTCGATGGATCTTCTCTCCGAGGTCGCGATCGGCTCGCCCTCGTCCAGAGGCCTGCCTACGACGTCCACGACCCGCCCCAGAAGCTCCTCGCCCACCGGCACCTCCATAACCTTTCCGGTCCGGTGGACCACCTGCCCGGCCCTGACCTTCTCGCTCTTGTCGAGGAGGAGGACCGCCACCTCTTCAGGGTCGAGGTTGAAGGCGATCCCGAGCCGGTCGCCGGGAAATAAGACGACCTCTTCAGACCGAACGTGGGGCAGTCCTCTGATGCGAGCGATGCCTTTGCCCACGAAGGATACGACCCCGATCTCCTCGAACTTCAGCTCGAGCTTTCGGCTTTCCAGGTTATGGCTTACGACGTTGAAGGCGTAGTCCAGGGCCTCCCTGACCGCCTCGTCCCCCTTCTTCGTCTCCATCATCTGACCCGCTTCTCTTTAGGAGCTCTCTGGTCGAGGACGCGGGAGAAGTCGGCTTCCAGGGAGTCGAGATATCCGGCGATGCTCCAGGAGATCTCCGCGTTTCTCGCGCTCATCTCCATCCCGGAGATCAGATCCTCGTCGATCTCGAAATGGACTCTAACGTCGGTCTCGGTCTGATCTTGCAGAACCTCCTTGATCTTCTCCTGGAAGTCTCCTGGGATCTCAAAGGCGCTTCTTACGACGATCAGCTGTTCAGGATACTTATAAAACTCCTTGAAAGCCTCCTTCTCCGAATCTTCCATCTTCTCCAGCCTTTCGACGAAGGTCCGGATCATCTGCCGTTCCAAGGGCTCGTCCGCTAGGTCTCGGAGGACGCGGCGAGATATGGCGTAGACCTGCCTTCCGGTCCTCTCTCTCAGATCGTCGAGGAAGGCCTTCTTCGAGCTCTCCACGGCCCCGTACCACTCGCCCTTGCTCCTGAGAACCTCGGCCTCCGCCTTCTTCTCCAGGTCCGCCTTGAAGTTCTTCGCGTCCTCCTTCGCCTTTATCAGCATCTCTTCGTGCTCCGCCGAGATCTCCTGCTTCTTTTCCCGATAGGTCTCAGCCTCCTCTTCGGCTGCCCTCTTCTTCTCTTCGACCTCCTCCAGCCGGGAGGCGATCACCCGCTCCCGCTCGTCCATCAGCTTCAGGACAGGGGCGTACAGGAGGTGTTTCAACAGCAGCACCAGGATCAGAAAGTTCACTATCTGGGCCAGAGTGGTGAAATAGTCTATCTGCAACGCTATCCACCCATGGCTGTCACATAGTCCCAGAACGGATTGGAGAAGATCAGGATTATCGATATAACGAAGCAGTAGATGGCGGTGGACTCTATCATCGCAAGACCCACAAAGAGGGTCCGGGTTATGGTGTTCGCCTCGTCTGGCTGTTGGGCGATGGCGCTGAGGGCGCGGGAGAGGGCCCAGCTCTCTCCAATCGCGGGTCCGATCGAGCCTATGGCGATCGTCAGGCCGGATATAATTATGGAAGCTGTGCCTATCGTATCTATCGCAGCCATGTCAATTTCCTCCTTCAGGTTCTCGCTTCGGGTTCTCTTCAGATTCCTCTTCTTTTTCGGGTTCCTCTTCGACCGCCTTCTCGTCCGAGCTGGCCGAAATTATGTATACCGTGGCCAGAACCGCGAAGATGTAGGCCTGGACCTGGCCGATCAATAGCCCGAAGAGGTCCATTATTACGGGCAAAAATAGGGGTGCAAGGGAGATCAAGAC
Source organism: Candidatus Methanocrinis alkalitolerans (assembly GCF_029167205.1). Classification (NCBI taxonomy): domain Archaea; kingdom Methanobacteriati; phylum Methanobacteriota; class Methanomicrobia; order Methanotrichales; family Methanotrichaceae; genus Methanocrinis; species Candidatus Methanocrinis alkalitolerans. Next base: position 5,281 of record NZ_JARFPL010000047.1, on the reverse strand, counting down.
GGCGACGAGGAGGGTCTGGCTCATCATGTTCCCAAAGAGCCTGAGGGCCAGAGCCACCGTTCGGGAGATCTCTCCTATGACGTTGAAGGGGAGCATCAGCGGCGTCGGTTGGACGTACCGCCTGAAGTAGCCGGAAGTTCCCTGCTGCAAGATCCCGTAGATCGGGACCGCAAAGAAGACGCAGGCGGCCAAAGCCGTCGTGGTGGAGAGAGAGCTGGTCGGCGACCGGTAGCCCGGCACGATCCCGAGGATGCTTGAGAGGGAGAGAAACAGGAAGAGGGTGCCGGAGAAGGGGAGATAGGGGTCAGAATCCCTGCGGGCTATCTCTCTGATCTCGCCTCTCATGTAGCTGATGATCGTCTCCAGGGCGACCTGTCTTCGGGAGAAGGGGGGCGTTGGTGAAAGGTGGCGGGTCGATGCCCAGGCAAGAATGGCCAAGATTCCGATCACGATCCATGTGAATACGATGGTCTCGTTGATGGTGACAAACTCCCACCTCCAGAGGACCGCCTCGTCGGGGCTCAGCTCGACCATTTCTAGATCGCCCTCCTTTCGGGGTGCCGACCAAGACGGCTTACGATGACGATCTTCGTCAGGATGAAGCCGGCAAGGGAGAAGGCCAGACCCAATAGGCCGGTTTCGACGACGAGATAAAAGCCGAAGATAGAGACTGCTGACCGAAAGAGGAAGCTTCCCAGGGTCAGAAGCTCTGGACTCTTAGATTGGGGGAGCCGATTTATCGTCAGCCAGAGGCCTCCGAAGAAGAAGATCCCAAGCCCTATCCCAAAGGTGAAGCTGAATATGGGCAGAAGATGCTCATTCATCCGACTTTCTCCCCTCGATCTCCGTCTGCTCCTTTCTGACCCAGTACCAGGCATTGGCGCATCCGACGATCAGGCCGGCGGAGAGGAAGACGAGGGTCCAGGAGATGGGACCAGGGTATCGCGTGTCAATCCAGACTCCGATGGCCACACCTACGAGCGTGGGAACCGCCACCGACCAGCCAACGACGCCCATCATTCCAAGGCCGAACCAAACCCCTCGCGCTCGCTCCTTCCGAGCCTTAATCTTGCGCTCTTCTTTTGCGCCTATCTCTTCGGCGAAATCTTCCCCATCTCTCTCCATCGTCCCTTCCCGATCTACATCTTCTCAAAGACGCTCCTTGCGAAGTCCGCCTCGAGCTTTGCCAGGATGGTGCGGGTCTTCTTCTCCCTCTCGTCCAGAGCCCGAAACTCTTCTTGGACGGTTCTCTTCAGCATACCCAGGTCCCTGCTACGTATCGCCTTTCTAGTCGAGACCGTGACCGTTGAGGCGCATTTTACCAGAATCCCCTCGTCGATGCCGAGAAACTCCTCCCCCTCGCCGGAGGTGAAGGAGAAGATTCCCGGCACCATGGCGGCGACGAAGTCGATATGCCTCGGAAGGATGCAGAAGGAGCCGTCCTCGGCCTCGGCCACCACCTTCGTCACCTCTTCGTCGATGAGGATTTTCGTTGGGAGAAGAACCTTCAGCCTCATTTTTCCGCCTCTTCGATATTTCCGATCATGTATAGCGACTTTTCAGGGTAGTCTGTGAACTCATCGTTCAATATCCGCTCGCAGCCGTCGAGGGCGTCTTCAAGCCCCACCATCTTCCCCTCCTGGCCGGTGAAGTGCTCCGTCGTTACGAAGGGCTGGGTCAAAAACCGCTCCAGCCGACGGGCCCGGTTGACGGTCTTCTGGTCATCCTCTGAGAGCTCCTCAAGCCCCAGCATGGCGATGACGTCTTTCAGCTCCTCGTACTCGGCGAGGGTCTTTCGGATCTTTTGGGCTATATTGTAGTGCTTTGATCCTACGATGGTGGGGCTCAACATCCTCGACCTCGATTGGAGGGAGTCTATCGCCGGATAGAGGCCCTGGCTCGCCATCTTTCTTGATAAGACGATGGAGGCGGAGAGGTGGCCGAAGGTGTGGGCGACGGCAGGATCGGTGAAGTCGTCGGCGGGGACGTAAACTGCCTGGACCGAGGTGATGGCCCCCTTCCTGGTGCTGCAGATCCTCTCTTCGAACTCCGCCAGCTCCGTCGCCAGAGTCGGCTGATAACCGACCCTCGAAGGCAATTGGCCCATCAGCCCCGATACCTCAGAGCCTGCCTGGACGAAACGGAATATGTTATCGATCAGGAGGAGGACATCCTGTCTTTTGTCGTCCCTGAAGTACTCGGCCATGGTGAGAGCAGCGTGGCCGACCCGAAACCTCGCCCCCGGCGGCTCGTTCATCTGGCCGAAGACGAGGATGGTCTTGTCCAGGACGTTCACGTCCTGGATCTCCCGGTAGAGCTCCTCACCCTCCCGGGATCGCTCTCCGATCCCACAAAAGATGCTGATCCCCTCGTATCTTCCGGCGATGTTGTTGATCATCTCCATGATCAGGACGGTCTTGCCGACGCCGGCTCCGCCGAATAGGCCGGCCTTGCCGCCCCTCTCCAGGGGGGAGAGGACGTCTATCGCCTTGATCCCGGTCTCGAAGATCTCCGAGGTGGTGGTCCGCTGAGATATCGGTGGTGGCCTCTGGTGTATGGAGCGAAGCTCCTTCGCCTCGGGACTTTCCTTCCGGTCTATAGGCGAGCCAAAGACGTTGAAGACCCTGCCCAGGAGGTTATCCCCCACAGGAACTGTCAGCGGCTGGCCGGTGTCCTCCACCGTAGAGCCCCGAGCCAGCCCCGAGGTGGGGGTGAGAGCGATCCCCCTCACCGTCTCGGAGTCGAGATGGATCAGCACCTCTATCACCACCTCGCCGCCTTCGCCGGCCAAGAGGACGCTGTTGATCTCTGGAAGCGACTCCGTGAACCTCGCGTCTACAACGCTCCCCCGGACCGAGACCACCTCTCCCCGGTCGGATGAGGTCAAATTTTATCTCACTTTCGGCCTTCCGCCCTCTTTGTCGGAGGCGCCGAAGTGCTCTTTTATCTCCACCTCAACTTCGAGCTTCTTCTTCTTGGCGTCCTCCTTGAAGGAGATCTCGAGGGTGATCGGCTCGTCGGGATTGAGGGTCACTTTCTGGCTTGCGAGGTCCATCTCCACCGCCCCTCTCCTCTCCAGGGTGTCGGCGAGCTCCCGGAGGAAGGCCGCCGCCTCGGTGAAGCTGACGGGGTATTCCTCTTCAATGTCGATCACATCAGATACCTTTCCAGCCTTCGCCTTCTCTTCCTCTGGCCTCTTCTCGGCCTGCGGGCCGGTTCCCTTGGGCACTATTATCGCCATAATACACCAACTCCTCGGATCAAACGGTCTACAGCAAAGGACCGTATGATTGATAAATCTAACGGACCGTATGATTGATAAATCTAACCCTTCCGATAGCGGTGGATCGATCGGATCCTCCTATGGGCTGAAGATGATGGAGCCCTCAGCCCTCCGCCTCCTCCGTTGCGGATCCGGGGGCCCCGTCTTTGATAGCCTTCTGCAGCTTTCGCCGTCGACGCCAGTTCAGGACGTCCTTCATTACGTACTCTCGCCAGGTCCTCTCGCCCTTCGCCATCGAGAGATGCTCGAAGTCGTCATCATCGATGGCGATGGTAATATATCTCATTAATACCTCAACGCTTCAACGCTTCTTTCGTCTCGAAGAGCTCACCTGCTGGTGTACCCCCCGTCAATGATCAGCTCCGAGCCGGTGACGAATTTCGCCTCGTCGGAGACGAGGTATAAGACGCCGTAGGCGATGTCGTCTGGCTCGCCGATGTGGCCGATGGGATGCTTTGCGTCCAGCTCCCCCTTCAGATCCTCCAACGCCACTCCCAGCTCTCGGGACTGCGCCTTGAGGAAATCCTCCACCATCGGCGTCCAGATGAAGCCGGGATGGACAGAGTTGACCCTGATGTTCTCCTTCGCATAAATGAGGGCGCCGGTTTTGGCCATGATCCTGTTGGCGGCCTTAGTGGCGTGGTAGGCGGGGTTGTCCTGGGAGCCGACGATCCCGTAAATCGAGGATATGTAGACGATATTTCCGCCGCCGCCCTCCTTCATATAGGGGATGACGTTCTTGCTGCAGAGGAAGGCTCCGGTGACGTTGACGTCGAAGACCTTCTCCCACTCTTCCCTGGTGTACTCGTGGGTCGGCTTGCTGGGGCCACTTATCCCGGCGTTGTTCACCAGGATGTCTATCTTCCCATACCTCTGATAGACGGCCTTCGCCACCTTTGCCACCTCCTCCTCGTCGGTTACGTCCAGGTGATGGTACTCTGCGGCTCCGCCTGCAGATCTGATCTCGCTGGCGACCCTCTCTCCCTCATCTTCCGTCCTTCCGGTGATGATGGAGATGGCGCCTTCGGCTGCCAGGACCTTAGCTATAGCCTCGCCTATCCCGTAAGTCGAGCCGGTGACTATCGCAGTCCTGCCTTCCAGCCGACCGTTCACTTTCGCTTTCATATCATCCACCATGATTTTTTCATAAATAACTTCATGTCTATGTATAACGTATTGTGAATTAATCACGCATCATCGCTTTCTGTTGCAGCAATTAAGAGATATCTACTTCCCAGATCAGCGTCCTACAAGTGGGCAAGGAGGGGAATGAACCTCGCCCTACCTACCAGACGGTTTTTTAGCTGCATCACTTCAGCTTCGCCTTCGCGTCTTCCATCGCCTTTCTGATGTCCATCAGAGCCGAGGATATCCCCTCCTTGAAGTCGGTCCAAGATGTGTCGGTCGCCCTCTCCAGCTCTGCGAGCTTCTCCTGAGCGATCTTCTGCTTTTCGCGAAGCATATCGATCTCTTCTTTGTATCGGTATTTGAGATCGCCTTCGGCCCGCTCAGCCTTCGCTTTCAGTTCTTCCAGCTCGGCAGACCACTCGTCCATCCTGGCCTTCGTCTCCTCTATGAATGCCTCTTTTTCTGTCTGTTCCTTCTCCTGGGGTGGAACGGTTGCTGTGCCCGGGCCGGGCTTAATGAGTGATACTTTTTCAGCCAGTTCTTCTGCCATAATCTATTTGTTGGAGTTTTTTATATGAATAGTTATCGGCATATCTGGAAGTATCTCTGGAATATCTCCCCCAGCCGGCAAGTTTTCATATCTCTTTTAAATCCAGTTTTTTCAGCTTTATACTTCGAAATATCGACTTTTATGGGGACTATAATGTCAACTGTATTTACAAGAAATTGATAAAGAATAAAAATATAGTCTTACGACTAAATTGATATAATAGAACAGACAAAATAGATCTTATGAAGGGAGATATTGTAACTATACAAAATACTGAGGAGCTACCGGAAAAGCTTCGTGCAGAGACTGATGGGCGTATC